>CAISTO010000381.1 GCA_903888395.1 uncultured Bacteroidota bacterium
GCTGTGGCTTGATTCGTTGCGCCTGTTAATCCTGCTCCAGTCCAACTATAAGTTACACCCGATAAAGGTCCACCTTGCAATGTTGCTGATGTGCTTGTACATGTAATAGCCGTGGCTAAAGAAGCCGTGGCTGCTGGTGGAATAGAGTTGGTAATTACTGTTACTGATCCTGTGTTTGTACATCCAGAAACAGAAGCTGTATAATTATAAACTCCTACTTGATTAACAGTCACAGAAGCAGTATTACCGCCTGACACAACACCTGGACCAGACCAGGTAAATGTTGTTGCTCCATTTGTAAAAGTAATTACAGATTGAACAGTATTACTAAAACATGTTAGAGTAGGTGAAGAAACTGAGCTAATACCGGGAGAAGCAGAAATATATGAAATTTGGATTTCTCCTCTTGCTCCATTTCCACCAATATTTGTTCGATGCGTATTATTGTTTGAAGCACGATTGTGACCACAGGCGCCACCACCGCCCCCGCCAAGCGTATTTCCAGCAGTACCATTTGTACCTAAATATCCGCTACCATAAGGTTGAACAATTCCATTGCCACCATTACCACCCAATGCACTTCCTCCTGTACCAGCAGTTGTAGAGGTTGCATTTCCTCCATTGGACGTAGTTCCAGCTCCACCTCCACCTGCACCACTTCTGTCATTTGTACTTCCGCTATGCACACCTGTCGATCCAGAACCACCAGAAAAAGTAGTTGTTCCACCTGTGCCAGCTCCTCCACTACCTCCAAAACCATTTGAACCTTGATGAATAGCGCCACTGCATCCTCCTAAACAACTTCTTAAAATATTAGCAGCTCCGCCCCCTGATCCACCAATAGCTGTCAATATTCCTGGGCCTACAGTGGCAGGTCCTGAGAAAGTGCTATTCCCACCAGAGGAACCATTTTGGGCTCTATTTGAAGCTAAACTTGTATTTATAGTTCCGCCATTACCACCTGCTCCAACAGTGATTGTATAAACTTGTCCAGGCGTAACAGCATATACTCTTTGCACAAATCCGCCCCCGCCTCCGCCACCTGCACTTGTGCAGATTTCATCTGAAGTTATGGAGTTACCGGCAGGATCAAATCTAGACCAAGCCGCACCACCGCCACCGCCACCAGCCCAAGCTTGTACAGTAATGGATGTTACACATGCCGGAACTGTCCAAGTAGTTGTGCCAGGAGAAGTAAATGGAAGAGTTGTTTGGGCATTTATAAAAGTTCCAAAAGAAATAAATAAAAAGATGAAGCAAGATTTAAAATTGTCTTTCATTTGCATAGCGTTATTTAATTGAATTAATAGAATATAAATTACATTGAATACATAAAACATTTCTATAGTAAAAATCATAAATTATCATTCATCGACTAGAGGGGTTTCCCCCTCAAAACTTTTATATATTTTGTGAGAGTTATCCTAATTAAAGTTTAACAAATAAAAAGCCAGACCATCTAAAAATTCAGATAATCTGGCTTCGTATCCGAACGCCTTAATTTATCGAACTTTAGCATTGGTTTAAAGGCCATGATGGAATACAGAAGTCTAATTTAATAATCTGAATTACAAATACTTAATTTAAATTGCTAAAATAAAATCTATTATTTTTGGAGTCACATTTTATTCATGTTTATTACCTCATAACTTAGGTTTTTACTCATCAAAAACAATGTAAATATTGTTTTAACCTAATATTGCGCAATTTTTGCGATAGACTTTTAAATTATTAGTTTTGATATATGCTAGGGAATAAATTACTACAATTAATAAAAGATTTAAATACATCTGAGAGAAAGTTGCTAATATATAAGGCAAAACGTTCCAATGATAAAAGACTGACACAATTAATTAGATTATTAGGCGAGCCCAATCAATCTTCTGCTGAATTTCAAGAATCTTTAATGATTGTCAAAAATAGTATTTCCACAAAAGGCCAGTCGGAGAAAATAAAGAATGATCTATTGAGAAGATTTATTGATTTTTGTATTAAAGAAATCGAAGATTTAAAAATTGAAAACTATTCAAAATCTCACCCAGCAATTAGAAACTATATTTTATCAGACGTTTACAATAAAATTAACACGAGATATATTTACCAAGATTATCTGCTAAAATTGAATTCTTCTACAAAAAACTCAAATGAATTTTGGATTAAGAACTATTATATCAATAAAATGGCTTCTTTAAAATTATTAAGCCAAACTGACGAAGATTTCAAGGAATGGAGATCATTATTAGCCACACAGATAAAATTAGTTCAGGAGTATTACAATGAAGAGATAGCTAATGTATATACAAAAATTGGTGCTTCTTATGTAGATGATAAAACAACATTGGAGCTATTTGATGCTAAGTATTTGAATCAGGATTATATTTTGAAGCAAATTGAATTAGTGCAGAGTTCTAAAGTGAAAGCAAATTTATTTTTGGCACTTGCAAGATTTAATATTGAAGATGAAACTAAATATCCAATGTATTCTAGTGAAGCAATTAGAATAATAAAAAACATCCATGATGATGAAGCTGACCTTATAAGGAGAAGAGTTTTTTTTGCATCATTTTTACATGTTTTTCACTTCAATCATCCATATCCAGTAATTAAAAAATTACTCTTAAAAATTGTTGCATTTAATGAAAAAACAGAGTTTGAGGAACCGAAAATATTTTTCTATTTGTTTTTACTACAAATTGTGAAAAATGATACTGAGGGAGCAATTAATATCTATAAACTTAATCCGAAAAAGTATTTTACAGATCCGGAATTTCATTATTTTTATAATTTTCTAGAAGCTTTAGAATATTATAAAAGCGACGATTTTAAAAGTGCAAAAAGGATTCTAAGTAATTTGTCATTTATTAATAATCCATACGTAGCGTCTTGGTCTAGATGTTTGGAAGTTGCTGTTAATTACATACAAGGTGATCTGGATTTAACAGAAAATTTGATAATAAAGGAATTAAAAAGATTATCCTTAAATTCAAATAGGATATTCACCATAAATTCTTCAGTTGTTTTTATGGTGAAAATGGCTAAAACATTAAATATTAAAGTTTCTAAAAATTTTATGGAGATTAGTTTGAAGACAGTAAAGATATCTCCAATACATCAATTTATGATTGATTCTATCGAAAACAAATAGGACAAATTTTAGTTTTAGTGCTTTTTAAACTTCTTTCTCCTGTCTATTTTTATTTACCAAAAAATAAATGGTATAATAATTATGATAGGACAAAAGCTTCATGAATTAATAAATGAATTAACTATTCAAGAGCACAAGGCAGTAATTGACCTTTGCAATAGTGGTTCTGATAAACGTTTTAAAATCTTAAGAAGATTAATTAACTTAAAAAATGCAACGTTAGAAGAGAGAAATGCTTTTCTACACAATGAAGTTTTGTTTTTTTGGTCTTCCATTACAATAAAGGAACTTGACTTGAAAAAAAGAAGGCTTGTTAGTTTCTTTTCTGATGAGATCGAAAATGTTATTTTATCTCTTTATCTGGAAAAAAACAAAAGCACTAGGCAATTATTGCTAGCTGAAGCAAAAATTTCAAATGGAAATTTGGATTTATTAGGGCATTATTATCATAGAGCTTATCAAAAGGCTGGAGAGGAGGAAAACACTATTTCTAAATTGATTTCTTTAAAAGGGAAAATTAGAATGGGGTACGCTGCTCAATCCGAAAAAGAGTTAAGCAAAATTAAGAGTTTAAATGAAGAACTCTTCGAGGTTTTAAATATCATGAATGAAAAATCTATTTCAGAATATTATGAAAATCTGTCAAATATTTTTTTAGAGAAGAACTCACTAATTGATTCAAATAAAGCTCAAGTTGAAAATGAGATTTTGAACTATATCACAAAAATTAAGTCTCCTTTAATCAAGGCCTCTTTGCATATTTCACTAGCTAAATTGAATTATAACGCTGATGCATATGATTCCAATTTCGAATCAGCAAAGAAAATACTGCGCTCTATTTCTAAAAGAACTAATGAATACAATGACTTAGAACGGAAAATGATTTTTTTGGAATTGAGATTGAAGTTTTTTTCTGGAGCTCGTCCCGAAACATTAATATCAATTTCTAATGATATTATCAATGGTCAAAACATCTATTCGGTTATTAATAATAATGCTATGTTTTACAAAATTTTGTCGATTATACTTAAAGATAATCTTGTTTTGGCTAAAACAATGATGGAGGAAAATTCTGTTTATTTTAAAGAAGATAGCCAATTATTAAAGGATTTTTTAAATGGCATCATAGCTGAAAAAGAAGATGATATTAAAAAGGCTTTGCATTTACTTCAGCCTTTGATGTATACTTCAAATCATTTTTTCTCCGTTTTTTCAAGATTGACAGTAATAAAAATTAAAATGTCACTTCCATATGATAGTAATTTGGATTCACTTATAGATTCTACTTCAAGATATCTAAGAGTAAATGAACATAACCCATTAGGTAAAGAAGCCAATGAGTTTGTACTGAAGTTTTTTAAATCGAAAAATTTTAGGCACCAACTAAACCAAAATTATGAGGATTATATACCTGTATTATCATCATTTCATCAATATCTATTAAGTGATTTTAAAATACTCGTAGGACAAAAGTAAAAAGTTTTACTTTTTTTTTGAAAAGCTTAACCTAATTTTAATATAAAATTTATAAAGACATGAAGCGTATAATACTGATAATTGCTTATTAACGATTAATCATAGTTAAATGAAGACACTCATTTATTTGCCAATAATTCTATTTTGTTTTTTGTCATTTCAGTTCCATGGGCAGACATTTAGTAATACTACCGTTAGTTCTACTGGAAGTTGGGATGTCACACTAAATAAAACTATTGTGGTTTCTGGAATTGGAGTTCTTTCAAATGCTGCTAGTGTTTTAAAGCAAGTAAATATTCATCTTGGTGGTCCAAGTGAATCAACTAGAAACTTTGGTACATATACTATAAAATTAATCTCTCCAGCTGCAGGGAATCCCTCGATTACAATTGTTAGTACAAGTTCTTTTCCAACGACTTTTTACACAGAATTTGATTCTAAATTTAGAGATCATCCATCTTTACAGTTCCCTTCTACAACAGCAGGAAGTGATCTTGCTTGTCCTTGGGATATCGGCTATTATCGAACTGTTACATCTAATGATTTTAGCACTTTTAATGGCACTAATGCGAATGGCACATGGACAATTTCGATTTCTGAAACTTCTAGTTCTTCAGGTGCAAAATTTGATAGTGCAGATTTAATTTTTGGCACTCCATTTATTATTTCTTCTGCTAATTTATCAAATAATACATGTTCTACCCCACAATGCGTAGACGCGGTTTCTATTATGACAGTTAATATAAATACCACTATAAATGGTTATACAGGTAATAATAGCACTGATCCTATTGTTTCATCACCATATCCATCTGGATGTAATTGGAATGGTAGTAGAGATAATACTTCATGGTTTTTTTTCCGCCCATCTGGCACTACAGCTAAAATTACAGTTTCTGGAATTCAAGATGCAATCCAAGCTTTAGTTGTTAATCCCACAAATAATTGCACTAGCGGTAGTCAAACAGTGCCAACAGGTGGCTGTCCAATCAGTGCAGTTAATGATACTTATAATTCCCCTAGGTACACTGGAAGCGCAGGTTCTTCAGCAAACTTACAATTTAATTTATCTGGTTTGACAGCAGGAAGTAATTACTATTTAGTGGTAGATGGTGTTGGTGGAAATGTTTCAAACTTATATATTGAATTAATGGGAGGTTTAACTACTTGTAGCATCCTTTTACCAATTGAATTAACTAATCTTGATTATAGTTGTGACAATGAAATTTTGAAATTAGAATGGATAACAGCTGCAGAAACAAATAATAGTCATTTTACAATTCTTGGTAGCAGTGATGCAAATGAATGGATGGTAGTTGGTATTGTTAATGGAGCTGGTAATAGTTTAAAAACAATTAACTATAATTATGACGTGCCGGCTGAATTTTCTGGTTTGAAGTATTTTAAATTGTCTCAAACTGATTTTGATGGTACTACTTCGTTCTCTAGTATATTATTTACTGATTGTGAAAAGTATAATCATGTAGACTTTTTTCCTAATCCTTTTAATAATGAGATAAATTTTACATTAAAATCTAATGAATCTGTGCCATATGAAATAACAACTGTTTTGGGTCAAGTGGTAAATTCTGGAATCATTAGTACAGAAAATAGTCGTATTTCATTGGATGATTTAGCTTCCGATATATACTTTATTAAAATTGATAATTCGAAAGTTCACAAAATAATTAAACAAAAATAATATTAACTCTTAAATTTTAAACTATGAAGTATTCAATTTTTACCTTTTTATTTTCAATGATATACTTTTATGGTTTTTCACAAACCACATATACCATTAATCTACCATCTTCAGGAACTGCAACAATAAATGTAAATTGTTCTGTTGGCGATATATTGAAATTCCAATCATCATCAACTCCTATAGCCATTAGAGTTTTTAGGAATCCAGCTCCGAATTTTACAGTTACTCCAACGGGTAATTCAACATCCTATACTGTTACTGCAACAGATACTAGTTACTCGAGTATAGTTTCTTTTGCTCCTGTTACTACATGCGTTGGAAAAATTATTCTATCAACACCAACCAGTATTTTTGAAAATATTGGCAAGGATTTGAATTTAAGTATTTTTCCAAATCCAACTTCTTCGGTTATCAATATAATTGGCCTAAAATATAATTTACCAGTTTATATTTATGACATATCAGGAAAAGTCATTTTTGAATCAATAGTGGATCCCAATGATAACAAAGTTGATCTCTCAAGATTTAAATCTGGAATATATTTTATTCGTTTGGGCTATAATTACTATAAAACAATTAAAGAGTAATTTCAATTTTTTGAAACTTTAGTTATATTCAATTGTATTTTTACAAAAGAATTTATTATGAAATTTAAAATTAATCATATATTCTTAGTGCAGTGCATGTATTTTGCCTTGTCTGCAACCACAGCATATCAAAAAATAGTCGATTTTACTATACCTGAATGGTTTGCTCATAAATTTGAAGCATCTTTTATTGGGCTTATACCCTTTGGCATCCTATTTTCTTTTATAGTTATTACTATTATAGAATCTACTATTGCTATTGCAATGATTTATTCAATGCTAAATAAAGAATATAAGGTTGAGTCAGAAAAATTAGCATATAATTTTGGACTTGATTTATCACTCATTCTTTTTATTATTTTGTTTTTTGGATCTTTTTTAGTTGGCGATTATAATAATGGGGCTTTAGATTTTATATATTTTATTGGAACTTTAATTATAAGACAAAAACTAATCACAAACTATTAAAAAACTTCACCACTATTTAACCGTAAATAGACAGTAGAATTTAATTTCGAAGAGATAGTGGGAATGAACACTCGTCGACTTTTGCAAAAATTCCGTTCATCCATTTTCGTTTTTTTATCGGAACCGCCATTTTTAGCACTTTA
>CAISTO010000382.1 GCA_903888395.1 uncultured Bacteroidota bacterium
AGAAATCAAAAATAACCATTCTTAGAATTCATAATGCTGCACGAAAAATAAAATAATTATATTATTTGCGCGCTTTTTGGTAATAGTAATAACAAGTGATTTAGTAATTTAATAAAATTACATTGTATTAGATTGCTTCCTTCGTCGGAATGACGATACTTTAGTGCGAAGCGTCATTGCGATGAGGAACGAAGAAGCAATCTTATTTTATTTATGCTCCACTTTTGTTGTTAAATTAGCAGAGTACCGATACGAAGACACCAATAACTTTGAAATCATTTAATTCATCTAAGGCAATATTTATATCTTCATAATCTGAGTTATATGATAATGGTTTTAAAATAATTTGCTGATGTTTCCAATTTTCTTCAGTAATCTCTTTAATACTATGGTATTCTTTTACAGTATAACCAGAACCAAAATCCGAATCTTGCAGAGAAGTATGTTTTACCAAAACTATTTCACCATTTCTGCTACCTGCAGCATGCTCTTTAAATAAACAATAAGAACCATTTGGTATTTTTCTATTCATAGATTCACCAACAACTTTACAAACAAAGTGTCCTTTCTTTGCAGTTACATTAAATGGTAATTCAATCCAGTCAAAATCAGAATGTATTTGAAAATCACTAAAAGAACCAGCCGCAATTGAAATATCAAGTAATGGTATAGAATTTACGTAAGGATTTACTTCTTCAAATCGCAATATTCTAAAAGGTATTTCTTTTTTATATCCTGCAACATGTTCTTTTAAATATTCACGAAGTTCCTTATTACAAGCATAAATAAAAGTTCCTTTAATACCACGATACATTATTGTTTTATAAATATTGATAATGTATTTTTTTAAATCTTCAATATTGGTGATTCCCTTTTTTCCATTAATATCAAAATACAATTTAGGATCAATTTCAATTATATTTTTTGACTTATTATAATTAATCTCTTTACCAAAAATTACTCCTGTATAATTTAAATCATATCCTTGTGTTGTATGTATACATCCAATTTCTTTTAATTTTTTTGCATTTTCTGTATTTATCCAATCTTTATCAGTTTGATTCCATTGAAATTTCAAATCTTCAATTTCGATATCTATTGCTGTTTTGTTTTCCTTAGAAAGCCAAGGCCAGGAATAACCTGCAATTAACCTACATAAACCTTTTAATTTCTCTCTCTTTGCAAGTTCACTATACAAATCTTTTAAAGAATCAAATACGAATAATTCATACTGTTCAGAATTATACGTGCTTTTTTCCTTTCGTTTAATATTAAGTAATTCATCAACAAAATTTATATAATTATTTACACCTTTAACCCTCATTTGAGAAGTTAATTCAAGTTTTAAAGTATCACTATCATTAAGAAGTGAATCAAATCGATCAGAATTAATATCAGAAGGTTTAACTGATTGGGCTGAATCGTAAAAAAATATTTGATTTTTACTATTGGCTATTATCCAATCTAATTCATTCCCTGCATCACTCAATCCTAATTTTTGATTATTTTTTCTAAAAGCACCCATCCAACTAATATTTTTGTATTGTCTTAACCGATGGGCTTCATCAACTATTAATAAATCATATTTGTCTTTTATTTTAAACGTATCAGAAGGATTTAAAACCATAGATGCTTTTAAACCGGGTATTTTTTTGAAAACATTCTGCAGTGATTCTCGAAGTGAAGTCATAGCAATTACTAAACCTATCTTTGCATTAGGATACTTTTTTTGAAACTCCTTAATATATTTAATTTCTTTTAACTCATCATCATTGTATTCTTCTATAGTTG
>CAISTO010000383.1 GCA_903888395.1 uncultured Bacteroidota bacterium
ACTGAAGCATCGGTATTTAATCCCATTACCAATACATCTCCTAAGTCGGCAGCACGGTTTAAATAATCAATATGGCCTTTGTGAACCAAATCGAAACAACCATTGCTAAAAACAATTTTTTTGCCTTGCTTTTGCCATTCGGCCACTTGAGATTTTAAAGTTTCCCAAGTATGAATTTTGCTGTTTAAAAGTTCAATGTGAGTCATATTTTATTTATAATTACTAATATAATATTTAGAATATTACTTTGCCTATTGATTAATTAACCAACTAATTGTTTCTTCGGCATCTGCAATTGACCAAGAATGTGGGTTTTTTCGCCCAGTTAATTTGCGATAACCTTTGTTGTTAGTTAACACCAGCTTTGCATTTTTGTTATCCATTAACCTGAGTGCATTAATAAGCATCGAAGCATCAAGTGTGTTCAAATCATACATACTTCTATTTCTTTCTTCCATTTGCCACATAATATCTGGTTCGGAAATAAGCATAATTGGACAGTCTTTTAAATTCTGAATGTTTGTTTGACTGGTGTCTGAAAACGAGTAGGGTGAAATAATATGAAAGTTTGTTTTATCAATGTATGGTGTACTTTGAAACTCATATTGCAATCGTTTTATAAAATAATCAGCTTCCATTTTTGCAATGTTAACCGTGCTATGTTTTGATGCATATTCCAAACTATAATACATTTTTTCAAAATCAATTGGTGCATCAATTGCAAAAATTGCTTTTGGTTTGATTAAAGTTTTAGAACTATAAGCCCGCTCTGCATATTTAATAACACCCGAACCACCAAGTGAAAAACCACCTAAATAAAGTGGCTTATTGGTTAAATTATATTTTTTTTGAATGGTTGGAATCAATTCATCTAAGTTCAATTGCGATAAGGAATCAATAAAAAAAGTTTGTGTACCATATTGTAAGGAAGCAAAAACTGTTACTAATCCATTTTTAGCTGCTACAGTTTGAATAGTTGTTTCTTTGGCTGCATTTTGTGGTGTTTCGCCAAAACTGGTTAAAAGTAATAATAGACCAGTTGGTGTCATTGATGGTTTGTAAGCTATATAGTAATTTGTATTTGTATCTTTAGGATTACTGAAAACTATCTCAGATTGCTGAGCAAATAAATGGGTTATTAAAAAAAATACAATAATTAAAACTGCAACTCTTTTCATAATTTGGTTATTTATATTTTTAATTTATTTTTATTTAAACAAAACAAGCCACATTCAACATTCATAATTCATAATTTAATCTTACCTTTTTTTCAAAAATAAAATCAAACTACTGATTAAACCTAAAATGATTATAAATATCATTTGTGCACCGTGAACCATGGTTGCATATGCTACACCATCAACGGTGGCCACACCAAATAATAATAAACTTTGAGATATAAAATAATGATAGGTTCCTGCACCAGCACCTGGAGCGGGCAATGCCACGCCAATAGTTCCAATGGCAAAAACAGTTAAACAAGCTGTAAAACTAATATGCTCGGTG
>CAISTO010000384.1 GCA_903888395.1 uncultured Bacteroidota bacterium
AATGAGTGCATAATTCTTTCCAAAAATCAATTTGATTTAATGGTAAAACCACAATAATATTTGAAACATTACATTGATCAAATGCTTCAATAGTGTGCATCAATATTGGCTTTCCAGCTAATAAAATAAACTGTTTTGGCATATCAGATTCCATTCTGGAACCGTTACCACCTGCTACTATTAAAGCTGTTTTTTTCATTAAAAATGAATGTTTAGAATGATTAATATTGAAAACAAAAATACTTTTTTAAAAGAATCTATTTGATAAAAAAAGCCATATCTAAATTTATTAAATATGGCTTTCAATGAGGTATTGTTTTATTTACTTCAATTCAAATTCAACAGCGCCAATTTTAAATCCATCAGCATAAATTTCAGCTTTGTATTTCCCTACGTTAAACTCTGTTCCTTTTGCCCAATAAATGCTTACATCTTGCGCTTCTTGAGTAAATTCTACAATCTTCTTTTGAGTATACAATGAAGCTTCACCTTGATAGTTAAAAGTAGCAGTTCCGGTAGCTTGGTTATACAATGTAGTTCCATCTAAACTAGTAATTTTTAAATAAACTTCCTTTTTACCTTTTTCGGCTACATAGTTTTCGGCTATTTTAAAAGTCAGTTTTATTTGTTCTATTTGTTTGGCTTTCATGGTTTCTTTTTCTTTGCCATTGCTACGCATTTTTATGCCAGTTACTATCAGTGCAGAAGTATTTAATTTAGCACCAATGGCCACTTTATTTTTCAAACCTGCATTTTCCATGCTTAAGTTTTCGTTCGAACGTTTTTGATTGTCAATATTGCCTTTTAGTTTGTAGTTTTCGCGATTTAACATCACAATTTCACCTGAAAGAGAATCAATTTGAGTCAAGTATTTTTGCTTGTAATAGCGTAATTTCTCTATTTCTTCTAATGCTTTTTCTAAAGCTCCTTTACTAATTTTATCTTGCGATAAAAGACGTTTGATTTTATCAGCATACTCCTTTAAATCATTGTCTTTTTGAATCACCAAACTATCTAATGAAGCATTTTGGCCTTTATAACTAGCCAGCTCATTATTGGTAATGCTTAGCAATGAATCTAAGGAGCTTTTGGCTTCTTTGGTATCAAATAAAACTTCTTCTGTATCTGCTAATTTTTTATCGGTTTTAAAATAATTATAAATAAAAAAACCATTCAAAACGGTTAATATGGCTACTAAAGCCCAAGGTATGAAAATTGCTAAACGATTTCTTTTTTCTTTATTTTCTTCCATATCGCACAAAAGTATAAAAAAAAAGTATCAAATAATATTAATACAAAACAAATGTCTAACTAATTTGATAATTGGTTCAAAAGTTCTTTGAAGTAATTTGCACTGAAGCGCAATCTGCTGCCATACCAACTAAACATTTCACCGTCTACCAATATTATTTTTGCCATTGGCAATAAGTTTTGTAATTCACTAATATGCTTTTGTTTAAATGGATAGGGTTCACTTGAAAGGAAAATAATTGATGGATTTTTATCAATGATATCATTTTCAGTAACGCTTGCATATCGTTCTGAATTATCTGCAAATACATTTTCAAAATTCAATGTTTCAATTAAATGATTGATAAAAGTATTTTTTGCAGCTACCATGTATGGTTTTCGCCAAATAAAATAAGCTATTTTCTGGCTATTTTCATGCTCGTTAACCATTGTTTTTAATTGGTTAAAATCCGTTTTTATTTGTTGAATGATTGCTTCAGCTTCATTGGTTTTATGAACCATTTCA
>CAISTO010000385.1 GCA_903888395.1 uncultured Bacteroidota bacterium
CGCCTTGCCATTACTGAAGTAAAGCGTTCATCGGCTCGTTCAATTCTCATACTTGGAAAATTTTTGACGAGCAAAGATATAAATTTTTCAATATGTGGCGTAGCATCCGTATCATCGCCATTATTACGAGTCGGTTTTCCTACCACAAAACAACTTACTTCTTCCTTTGCGGTGTAATCTTTTAAATATTGAATTACATCTTTGCTATGCACCGTAGTTAGGGTATTAGCAATAATTTGCAATGGGTCGGTAACAGCCAAACCAACTCTTTTTGTTCCGTAATCTATTGCTAATATTCTAGGCATTTTTTATTTAGTATTTCTAAATCGTTCAATTTCAGCTATTAATTGTTTTATATAATTATTTTTTAGTTCTTCAATATTAAAGTTATTAATATCAACTTTTGCAATTTCATGAACATGATTGTTGTTATTTAATAATTGATCCTCATTGAAATTTAATAATGTATCTCTATCAACTTTAAAAATATTTGAAATTAAATTAATTCTTGAAATAGTTAAATCAATTTCACCACGTTCTATTTTACTGTAACCACTAACACTAAGTCCAACTTTAGTAGCCATTTGTTTTCTAGTCAAATTTTTAAGTTCTCTAAACTTTTTAATATTTTCATATAACTTATCCATATTTTAAACTAATTAAATTTCCGTTAAAGTGGCAAAATAATCTTTATCGGGACACAAATGCAAATATTATTGCTAATACAAAACCCAAAGTTATATATGGTGTATGGCAGGATGGTAAAATATGAAAAATGAAAAAAATAATTTATTTAATTGCTATTTGTATAGCAGTATTATTTACTTCTTGTACAAAAGAAGTAGATTCAAGTTTGCTACCTGCGAACAAAACTTCAATCAAAACGAAGCAAACTGGTAACCAAACAAATTCTCCAACTTACCATTTTGTATATGTAACATGGTCATCTTTTGGAAGAGCAGGTCTTTATTGTTTAGGTTGGGGATTATGTGAATTTGAAGGGTGTTTTAATTGTTGTACAGAAAATGGCCAAATAGTTGATTGTCCAACATCAATGCCTGTTGAGAGAGCAGGAATAATTCGAATACCAGATGGTGAAAAAGAAGGTGTTTTAACAATTACGTTAAATCCAAGTTACATTGAACAAGCAAATGCAATAAGTAATGAGTTAACACTTATCGTGGATGTAGACATTGACAATGATGGATATATAATTCATGAAGGAAATTATAGTTTTGATTCAAGTGTTGGAAATTATGGTGGTTACATTTTGAATGTAACAGAAAAATAAATTTTTAATATTTAAAATAGCATCAAAATAAATGATTTATTTTGATGCTATTTTAAAAAATAATTTCAGCATTTTGAAAAAATACATTTATATACTTTCTTTTTTCTTTTTAATAAATTCCTGTGGACTAATTACCGTTAATGGTTCATTTCAGGGTTTATATAGTTACTATAATAACACCAAAATTAAATGTCCTAATTTATTTATTCAATATAATGATTCTATTATAAATTATAGCTTAAATAATAATGGTAATTCAAAAATTGTATTAATTACAGGAATTGAATTAAATAAATGTTTGAGTCAGCATAGTAGTTCAATTGTATATATTTGGTCGCCTAACTGTAGAAGTAAATTTTGCCCATCGCTTGAAATGTTACAAAGAAAATGTAACGATAAACAAATAGAATTATACATCGTTGCTGAAACTTTTGACGTTAAAATGATTCAACAAAAACATAAAATAACGAGAATATTATTTGGTATTAATACTGATTATTACAAAACTAATTTAACACCATTGTATTTACCAAAGTTTATAAAAGAAATGGAAAAAGCAAACAAAAAAGACAATACTTATAATAGATTGTTTTATTTTAAAAAAGGTCAATTTATTAAATCAGTTTTTGTAATTGAAGATTTGTAATTAAAATTTTGAACAGCACAGATAAATAGAAATACAGTTCAAAAATTTGTTTTCTAGGTATCTATAAAGTTTTTGTCCTGTTTGTTCTTTCAACCTATCAACTTAATCAACTCTATTAACTAATTTCTAGTGTTTAAAATGTCTCACTCCTGTAAAATACATCACCATTTTTTGTTGGTCACAATATTGCACTGAGGCATCGTCTTTAATTGAACCTCCAGGTTGAATCACAGTTTTTATTCCTTCGTTAAATGCTATTGCTACACAATCAGGAAAAGGGAAAAATGCATCACTACTCATTACCGAATCAGTTAAATCAAATTCAAATGCTTTGGCTTTACCAATGGCTTGTTTCAATGCATCTACACGAGAAGTTTGTCCGCAGCCAATTCCTAATAATTGCTTGTTTTTTGCCAAAACAATGGTATTCGATTTAGCATGTTTTACTATTTTATCAGCAAATAATAAATCATCAATGGTACTTTGATTGGCATTATTTTCAGTAACTAATTGCAAGTTTTCTTGCGTTAAAATCACATCGTTTTTATCTTGTTCCAAATGTCCGTTTAGCACGGTACGCATGGTTTTGCCTTTTGGCAATAATCCATTTTTTGCTAAAATAATTCTGTTCTTTTTGCCTTTTAAAATTTGCAA
>CAISTO010000386.1 GCA_903888395.1 uncultured Bacteroidota bacterium
CTATCGATGAGTTAAAGATGGCAGCAAGTATAAAGGCGTGGTGTGACATCTATAAGCCGCGCCTTGTCATTGCTTACTATTTCAATGGTAAATAATATTATCGAAGTACTATTATTTAGTATTGTATTAAGCCTATTCACTTTGCCTTTATTATTAATCAACAAATAAATCCCTTTACCATGTATCAATTAACCGAGGTTATCCTCCCCATTCTTTTTACTTGCTTAGTAGCTTACTTTATTGGTTCAGTTGCTAGGTTATTAATTAACCTTTTAATACCTGAGCAATGCAAGTAATAACCTTATTTGAATTGATTGCCCTATTTATAGCCTCAATTCTAATTTATACCTTAATTAAAACAATTTACCAAACAATTAAAAATAAATAGCCATGTTAAATTTTACCCGCAAAACTTACTTGCTTTACTTTCAAGAAAGTGAGCACCAAATAGAAACCTTTTACGCAATTAAGGAATGCAGCTATCCAGAAAGGACAAAAGCCTACAAAGACCTTGAAAGGTTACACCAGGAAAATAAATATTATTCATATGGGTACACTAGCCGAGCGGCTGAATTCATATTTTATAAAGGATACAAAAGCACAAACAAACAAAATTAATAAATAACCTAAATTCAAAACTCATGCAACTATTAAAATTTCAACAAGGCAATGCCAAACTAGGAAAAAACATTTTTACCTTTTCTTTACCCGCTGGACATTCATGTCCCTTTGCCAATGATTGCCTAAGCAAGGCCGATAAATTAACAGGTAAATTAACGGACGGACCGAACACCCAATTTAGGTGCTTCGCTGCGTCCTCCGAGGCCGTTTATCCTAATGTAAGGTTGGCCAGGTGGCACAATTTCGACCTATTAAAAAAGCTTACTACTAATGAAGCTGCAAATCTTATATTGAATAGTTTACCAAAAAAGGCTAACATAGTTCGGGTTCATGTTAGCGGGGATTTTTTTAACGAGTCTTATTTTTTAGCCTGGTTACAAGTTGCAAAACTTAGGCCGAATGTCTTATTTTATGCTTACACCAAAAGCCTGGTTTATTGGGTAAATTATATAAAAGAAATACCCGCAAATTTAGTACTTAATGCCTCAGAAGGTGGCAAATTAGATGCTCAGATATTAGAGCATGGCTTAAAATTCGCAAAAGTAGTGTACAGTCCTGAGGAAGCCGAAAAACTAGGGCTTTCAATAGACCATACAGATGAAGCAGCCTACAAAACAAAAGAAAGTTTTGCTTTATTAATTCATGGGCAACAGCCAAAAGGCTCAAAAGCTAGTCAGTCAATAAAGGACTTGAAAGCTCGTAATATTAAATTTTCTTATAGTAACTAAATTTAAGGCCTCTAATTTATTTTAGGGGCCTTTTTATTACCTGGACAAATTAGGGTTAACCAGTTCGAACCTGGACCAGGTGCAACCAAAATAAACAATATGAATATTTATCAACTTAAGGCAATCATAAAAGGCCTGGAAAAAACAAATTTACCAGGTGACAAATATTTGATTGAATTCTATAAAAGTTTATACCTGGACCAGGTGCAAAAAATAACGGACCAGGTAAAAAAGGAATTGGACCAAGATAATTTTTATAAGTCCAGGCCCTGGATTGAATATTTATCAAAATAAGCCGAAATAAGGCAATAAAAAAATAAATCCGTAATATGTCACCACCTTAAAAAATGGATCTAAATTTGGGGCTTAAAATGGCCTTTAAATTGATTTTATCGGTATTGTATCAATATGCAATAAAAAATAATCAATGTTTAAACTTTAGTTGTTTATGCAACTATTGTTTATGCAACTAATAGTTAGATCCTATATGATAGGCAAAAACCTGCCAAAAACCCTAGCAAAAACCTGCCAAAAATCCCCCAAAAATCCATGGCAAAAATCTGCTCGGATTAACAAAACATTAACGCAAAAATCTTAAACAATAACAAAAACTTTTTATAATTTTAACCACACAAAAACCTTTATTTATGACTACAAAATTTCATTTATTATTAGACAGAAGTGAATACACTTCTACTGACATTATCCCATTGGAATCAATGTTACTAGAGTATGCACAATCAGAAGGAGAAACAAATTGGCAAAAATCTAGTATTGTATCAATACAAGATACAAGCGATGACACAAAAGAAGAGCTTTGGATTCAAGATAATAAGCTCAATGGCGAGGATGTAACATTTATACATTGGTACAATAAACAATTTTATATCATACAAACAAACTAAACAAAATGAAACCTTTAAAATCACAGATTAAAATCGATGCTGACTTATTATTGACTTCTTTTATTGATGCAATTATTGTAAGATTACATCAAAAGTATAAAACATCAAGCGGTGACATATCACCATATCAACAATACCAACTTGATGAGGCAAAAAGTACAATTTGCCATTTAATGACCGAACAAGTTTTTCAAAACATAGATTTTAGTACTATAAATCTTAAAAAGCTAAACAGAGATGAATTAATGGAGATAGCAAAAGATTTAGACTGGAATGGTTCTTGGGATTGCGATGAAGACGGACAAGAGCCTATCACAAAAGAGGAGTTAATAGAATCAATTACAAACCTTATTTCACACCACTAAAAAATAAACAAAATGACAACACACGACTACGAATTAAGCTACAAACAAAAGTTAGCTGAATTTAACCAAACAAACATTAC
>CAISTO010000387.1 GCA_903888395.1 uncultured Bacteroidota bacterium
AGCAGTTAATTTGTAATCAACTATACTTTCCCAACCGTTTTTACCAATAACAACTGGAACACCTAAGCAAATATCTTTTTGGCCATATTCACCATCTAAAGCTACGCAACAAGGCATTACACGTTTTTGATCACGAACAATGCTTTCTACTAAAAAAGCACTTGCAGCACCTGGCGCATACCAAGCCGAAGTTCCTAATAATTTGGTTAAAGTAGCTCCACCAACCATAGTTGCATCGCTAATTTCTTTTAATTGCTCAGCACTTAAAGTATTAGAAACGGGTACACCATTTAAAGTAGCCAAACGAGTCAAAGGAATCATGGTAGTATCGCCATGACCACCAATTACTGTTCCCTGAATATCGGCAGTTGGTTGGTTTAATGCCATTCCTAAATAACCTTTAAAACGTGCACTATCTAATAATCCGCCCATTCCTATAATTCTGTTTTTAGGCAAACCAGTTGCTCTTAAAGCCAAGTAAGTCATGGTATCCATTGGGTTAGAAACTACCACTATAATTGCATTTGGTGAATGCTTTAACACGTTTTCTGCTACAGTTTTTACAATGTTTGCATTCGTTCCTATTAATTCCTCACGCGTCATTCCTGGTTTACGAGGAATACCTGAGGTGATAACTACTACATCAGAATTAGCAGTTTTGCTATAATCATTTGTAGTTCCGCTAACGCGAGTTTTCATACCTAATAACGAAGTTGTTTGGTAAATATCAAGTGCTTTACCTTCGGCAAATCCTTCTTTTACATCTAATAAAACCACTTCATCGGCTAATTCGCGATAAGCAATAACATCGGCTGTGGTTGCTCCCACTGCACCTGCTCCAATAACTGATACTTTTGTCATTTTTGTATTTATAATTAATTTTTTAGAAAACTAAAACTGTTTGAAATTGAACTGCAAAATTAAATGTAATGCACACCAATAAAAATGATTGTTTGCAGTTTTCAATTTGATAGTTCATACATGATTGCCAATCAACTTTAAATAAAGCCTAAAAATAACTGTATTCGTATACATTATTATTTTTTATTTTTCCTTTGTTGTTTATTGATTGGTAGCTTTCTATAAGTCCTTTAGCGTTATAAGTATAATGGTATGCTCTTTTCAGTTTTCCTTTGTAATAATATTGGTAATTAATTGTTTTTCCATCATTATATTCCGAAACATAACGTTTAATTTCTTGGTCTTTGTGGTTATAATAAAGTTGTTCAAGCGGGAAACTGTCTTTTGAATATTTTACTATTCTTCTTGAAGAATGTCCTTTGTTATCGTGTCCTTCAAAAATTTCTACAAAAGTACTATCAGAATTATATGTTCTTTTTTTACATATATTTTGTTGTGTAACTTTTTTTGTAACCTCACCATTAGGTTCACAAGCATAACTATAAATTTTTTTCAACTTATTTTTGTTATTGTAATAACGTGTTTCTTTTATACTGCCGTTGTCATAATAATAAAATTCGTTTCTGAAATATTGTTTGCCTTTTTTATTCAAACTAGTTGATGAGGCCAGCTTATTTTTATCGTTATAAGTATATTTAAAAGTCCAATATTTTTCATGTTTGTTATTAAAATACTGCAGTTCAATAATTTTTTTATTATCGTTAAATATGTATATTGAACTAAATGTATCTTTTCTATAAGCCGTCTCCATGCTGTCGTACCTTGCCGTATCAATTAAATGATAGGTTCTGGTTAAATAAATTTTACCTTTTTTATTGTATTTTTTGTAAAAATAACCAACGCCATTTTTATCAATTGTATAAATTTCTTGGGTGTTTAATTGATTGGTTTTTGAATGAATAAATTTTGTTGTTACTTCTTTTACGCCTTGATTTTTAAAGTCATTATTTGCATATAATAATCCTATATTATTTTCATAATTGTAATTATTACTGAAGTCAAATGATGAGTTCCACTGCGCTTTTGAAAAATTATTTAT
>CAISTO010000388.1 GCA_903888395.1 uncultured Bacteroidota bacterium
CCTCAGGCAATGCTTCCTCTGGGTCAAAACCACGTATGAAAGCATCTTCATTAATTGCTTGTTCAATTATTGATTCGGCAACTTCCGTTTTTGCAACTTCGGTTTCCGTTTCTTGAACAATTGGTTGGTGAAAATCTTCTGCTATTTCTGCCAATATATTGCCTATTGGATGCATGTTTTCTAACTCAACTTCAACAATTGGATCAATGGCTGTTTCAATTATTTCTTCTTCAAAAACGGGTTCTTGCAACTTGCTTTCAGCAATGGTGTTGATACTTGAATCATCCTGCAGACTATTAGTAATAACTTCTTTAAAACTAGGCTCATTTCTTATTTCCTGACTCAGGTTTTCTTTTAAAGCCAATTGCTCATCGCTTAAATCATTGCTAGTTTTTAGTTTTAAAACTAACTCATATAATTCGCTGCAATTTCTTTTTATTACCTCTTTTTCTATGTTACTTAAATCGCCATTTGGCTTCAGTATTTCTTGACTTAGCATGGCCAAATCTTCAATACGAGAATTTATTTTACTTATTAATTGAATGGAATTCATACTGCAAAATTCAATTAATTGCAATAGCAAACAATAATTAATAATAAACATGTGTTACTAACCTTAAAAATAAATTGTTAGTTTAGTAATTGACAATTAGCTACAAACAAATTTATTCTAATTTCTAAAGTACAATTTATACAAAATCTACTATATTTGTTATTGAATGTTTATAGAACCTCGCGCGCATACCGATAAAAGAAAAGGCTGGATAGAAGTAGTTTGTGGCTCTATGTTTTCTGGCAAAACAGAAGAATTGATACGCAGGTTAAATAGAGCCAAAATTGCCAATCAAAAAATTGAAATTTTTAAACCTTCAGTAGATATTAGGTATGACGAAACTGCGGTAGTTTCTCATAATCAAAATTCTATTCATTCAACTCCAGTTAATTCTTCTTTAAATATATTGCTAATGTGTGGCGATGCCAATGTGATTGGTATTGATGAAGCTCAATTTTTTGACAATGAACTTGTTTTTGTTTGTGAAAAACTAGCGGAACAAGGTGTAAGGGTTATTGTAGCGGGCTTAGATATGGATTATTTAGGAAAACCATTTGGACCCATGCCAGCTTTAATGGCAATAGCTGAATATGTTACAAAAGTACACGCCATTTGCATGGTTTGTAACGATATTGCAACGCATACTTACCGAAAAACTGACGACAATAATTTAGTAATGTTAGGGGAACTAGACACTTATGAAGCCCGTTGTAGATTTTGTTTCAACGATGGAATGAAAGGTAAGAAATGATTGGAATGTATACTAACTAAACAGCAGCAGCACCATTTCCAGCTAAAAAGCCAGTAGTCCATGCAGCTTGAAAATTAAATCCACCGGTAATTCCGTCTATATCTAAAACTTCTCCAGCAAAAAACAAACCTTTTATTTTTCTGCTTTGCATATTTTTAAAGTCTATTTCGTTTAAGTTTAAACCACCACAAGTTACAAACTCTTCTTTAAAGCCTGTTTTTCCTTCTATTTGGTATGTATCGTAAAGTAAAGCTTGTACTAATTTATTTACTTGTTCTTTACTAATTTCAGCCCAATTAAGTTTTGAGTTAATTTCGCTTTTGTCAAATAAATAATCTAATAATCGTGTAGGTAATTTAAATGGAAATAAGTTATTTACTTGTCTGTTTGGATTTGCAGCTTTTATATTCATTAATTCATTTCTGCACGATTCTTCCTTTTTATCGTTTAGCCAACTTATTTGAATTTCGAAATGATAGTTTTTTTCAGCTATTAAACGAGCACCAAAACTTGATAAACGTAAAACAGAAGGACCACTAAAACCCCAATGTGTTATTAATAAAGGGCCGTTAGTTTCTAATTTTAATTCAGGAATTTTTACTTTTGCAGGATTTACCGCTACACCAGAAAGTTCAGTTAAAGGATGGTTAGGTAAATTAAATGTAAATAACGAAGGAACAGGCTCAATTATTTCGTGTCCTAATGTTTTAAGCCAATTAAACTGTTCTTCTTTTGGTGCGCCACCTGTTGTTACTATAACTTTGTTACACTCTATGTTTTCACCGTCAGTAATGTATAACTTAAAGCTAGTATCTCTGGTTTCTATTCGCCTAACTTCTTTGCTAATTAAAACTTGAATTTTAAGCTTTTTTACTTCTTTCATTAAACAATCAATGATTGTTTGACTATCATCTGAAACTGGAAAAACTCTTCCGTCAGGTTCAGTTTTCAGTTTTACTTTTCTGCTTTCAAACCATTCCATGGTGTCAGCAGTTGAAAAACGACTAAATGCGCTTTTTAAATGCTTATCACCTCTTGGATAGGAGAGAGATAATTGCTTTAAATCGAAACATGCGTGTGTTACATTGCATCTTCCACCACCTGAAATTTTTACTTTTTGTAACAGTTTAGCTGTTTTTTCTAAAATAATAACTTCAGCATCAGCATTAGCTTTTGCTGCACTTATGGCTGCAAAAAACCCAGCTGCTCCTCCTCCAATTACAACAATTTTCAATTTATGTATAGATTTAAATAATTATTAACGTGGCTGCAAAAGTAAGTGTTTTTATAGCTAAAATCCAAACTTTATGTGTTTTACGATTTATATCAAAAAAAATAGCTCGTAAAAACTTAGTTTTTACGAGCTATTTTTTTTATTTGAAAACTGTTTATTGAATAGCTAAACGCTTAGTTGCACTTGCACCATTTGCTAATTTTACATTCACTAAATAAATACCTTTAGTCAGGTTTTCAGTGTTTAAAACAAACTCATGAGTTGAAATACCAGTGTTTGAAACCAAAACTTTACCAGTAATATCAAATAAATTGATTTCGCTGATTGTAGCTTGATTTTTATCCATGCTAATAGTTACGTTTTCTTTTGCAGGATTAGGGAATAATCCTAAGTAATTGCTTACGTTTACTTCAGTAACACTTACATTTGAAAGGAAACCAAACTGAACCGCAATACGTGGGCTAATAAATTGAGCAATGGTATCAATATATGCTTTTGCGCGTGCAGCACTCATGAAAGGATTGGTTTTCATAGCTAATGAATCAGCGTTTCTTCCAGTTCCTAATCCGTAAGTATTATTTGCTTGAACTGTTGGTCTATCCCACCATTCCCAAGGAGAACCTTCAGCAGGGAAACTTGAAATAAATGGATATAAGTTTTTGATACCATTTGAAATGGCTAATGCTCTAGTAGAAATAGCATCATTATAATTATAAGCATTAATTTTATCATTTATTCCTAAGCTATTAGCAAAAGGAACAACTGCACCAGCGCCCGAAGCACTGTTAATAACAGTAACACCAGTAGTAGGAACAATTACATTTCCAGTTCTATATGGAGCAAAAAAATCAGTAGGGCAATGCATACCAACAATAGGTAAAGTGCTTGCATCCATCCAACTTGAATCACCCATAGCGCCACCATAGTTAAATACCATATGAGCATTTCCAGATACAGCAGAATCACCGCTGTAATTTAAATAACCCCAACCACCTAAACCATTCCAATCGCCTAATGTATCTACACTAACCATTGGAGTAAAATCGCCTCTTTGGAATTTTACTTTAGCTTCTATTTCACTTCTTTTGTTAACAGCAGCTAATCCTAAAGCTACATATCCACCTGTTCCTTGACCACCAACTACAATTTTAGAAGTATCAATTTTGTATGTTTCAGCATTTACTCGCATAAAACGTATTGCATTGCGCACATCTTGAATAGCACGGTAAGTAGCTTTAATTAATTGCTCAGCTGCTTGAGCCTGAATAGTTGTAGATGGATTCCAACCTAAACGGTAATTTACCGCCATCACCACATAACCACGTTTAGCCATTCTGTTAGCCAATTCTACAATTGAGCTATCGTCTTTGTTACCAGTTGGTTGTTGGTTAATAATAGCAGGCAAATAACTTCCTGTAGAAGCTAAAATAATTAAAGGTCTTTTTATTGCAGTATCACCTTCTGGTTGGTAAATATCACAACGTAATTTTACAGTAATAATAGGAGGAGTGTTTGGTGGGAAAATATTGATTGCACGATTACTA
>CAISTO010000389.1 GCA_903888395.1 uncultured Bacteroidota bacterium
ACAATATGTCATTAATTGCGATTGTGAAGTGATTGGTTCTGTTGATAATGGCGAAGATGCTATTTCGTTTGTAAAAGAAAATACCCCTGATTTTATTTTAATGGATATTAGAATTGAGGGTTCAATTGATGGCGTTGAAACTGCCATGTTAGTGAACGAAATAATAAAAACAAAAATCATCTTTATTTCAGGTAATAATGATGAGAAAACATACGCTCGAGCATTACAAACAAACATGCTCGCATTTTTAGTAAAACCGATTAAACAAAATGAATTAAGTAAATTATTAGCTTAGTTTAATTTTTTTCATCAGTAAAATAAATCACCTAACACATAAAAAATATCATGTCAAAAAAAGATTCAGTAGGGAAGGCCATTCATGAAATGCATGAAAATTTGCTTCATTTAACAGAGCAGCATAATGAAAATAGTTGGATGCAAAATGGCAAAGAACGACTGAATGAGATTTTAAGAGGTGAAAAAAAAAGTGAAATTTTTGGTAAAGAATTGCTTTCATTTTTTTCCGATTTTTTGGGTAGTCAGCTTGGAACTTTTTATATTGCAAATTCAGAAAACACTTTATTGTTAGCCCATTTTGCTGGAACTACCGGACAAGTGCCTGCTACTATTACAAAAGATAATTCATTAATTGGGCAAGCACTCACAACTAAAAAAGTAATTGTTTTAAATGAAGTTGATAATGATTATTTTAAAGTTTCCACTTCTTTAGGTTCTGCAAAAGCTGCATCTGTTATTATTATTCCATTATTTGTGTCTAATAAAATGGTGGGGCTTGCCGAAGTTGGTAAACTTAGTGCTTTTACGCCAGTTGAACTGCGTTTTATTGATGATGTTACTGAATCTATCGCCATATACATAAACACTATTTTGGCAAAATCCGAATTAGAAAAATTAGTAGTTGAATTAGATAAAAAAGAACAAGAATTACAAAATCAAATTACAGCCATTAACAAAGCTGCTTTGGTTATTGAGTTTGATACAAAAGGCACAGTTCTGCAGGCAAACGACTTGTTTTTAAAAATAATGGGATTTGAAAGTACGGAACTATTTGGACAGCATCATCGTGTTTTAGTGCCAAAACATATTGATTATGATGCTGAATATAAAAGTTTTTGGAAAAGTTTAAATGATGGTAAAAGTGAATCTGGCGAATTTTGCAGAAATTCAAAAGATAATAAAGTTGTTTGGTTACAGGCAAGTTATAATCCTGTGTTTGATGAAAACGGAAAGGTTTATAAAGTAATTAAAATTGGTTATGAAATAACTGAATTAAAACAACAGCGAATTGAACTTGACAAGTTAACGCTTAACTTAAACCAGCAAGTTGAAGTTTTAAATAAAACAGCCATTGTATCGGAAACGGATGCTGATGGAAATATTATTTTTGTAAACGATTTTTTCTGCGAAATTTCTGAATACTCCAGAGAAGAACTCATTGGTAAAAATCACCGTATATTAAAATCAGGAAAGCAACCTGAGGGTATTTTTGTTGGGATGTGGAAAGCCATTAGCACAGGTTTGATGTGGCAAGGCGAAATACTTAATATAAGTAAAACCGGTAAGTATTATTGGGTACAAACAACCATCATGCCTTTTAAAAATAAAGACGGCAAAATAGAAAAGTACGTAGCCCTTCGTTTTGATATCACTAAACAAAAAGAAAGTGAAGCATTAAAAAAGCAACTTG
>CAISTO010000390.1 GCA_903888395.1 uncultured Bacteroidota bacterium
CGTTTTTTCAAACCAAATTTTTTGATGCTATATTTTTTGATGTGATCAATGCTATCATCAACGGAATCGGTAATTAATAAATGGCGTAAATCGTCTTTTGAAACGGTTCCTTTTTCCACCATATCATTGATTAATTCAATCAAATTTTTCCAGTATTCCGTTCCAAAAATAATAACAGGAAACTCTTCAATTTTTCCTGTTTGAATTAAAGTTAAAGCTTCAAATAATTCATCCATTGTTCCCCAACCTCCAGGCATAATTACAAATGCGTAAGAGTATTTAATTAGTAGGGTTTTTCGAACAAAAAAGTACCTGAATTCTACCGATTTTTGCACATAAGGATTTTCATGTTGTTCATGTGGTAAAACAATATTACAACCTACCGAACGCCCACCAGCTTCAAAAGCACCTTTGTTTGCGGCTTCCATAATTCCTGGTCCGCCACCGGTTAAAACAGTAAAACCTAATTTACTAATTTCAGCGCCCATTTCCACCGCTTTTTGGTAATAAAAATCTTCAGGTTTAAATCGCGCACTTCCAAAAACTGTTACACATGGACCCACAAAATGCAAAGACCTAAAACCTTTTAAAAATTCAAATAGAACTTTTACAGAAAAAAGTAATTCCTTTCTTCTACTCCTTGGTCCTTCTAAAAATCTACGTTCACTATTTGCAAAAGTATCACGTAGGTTTTTTATGTTTTGATTTTCCATACTTTTAATTAAAAAGACCATGGTCCAAAGTCTATGGACCATGGTCTAGTTTATAAGTTTCCCCTATTTGCTTGCTCGCGTTCTATGGCTTCAAATAAGGCTTTAAAGTTCCCTTTACCAAAACTTTTTGCACCTTTTCTTTGAATAATTTCATAAAACATGGTTGGTCTATCTTCTACAGGTTTGGTAAATAATTGTAGTAAATAACCTTCATCATCTCTATCTACCAAAATACCTAATTCTTTTAATGGTTCAATGTCTTCTTCAATGGGTCCAACACGATCTAATAAGTCATCGTAATAACTGTTTGGAACTTTTAAAAACTCCACTCCACGCGCCATTAATTGTTTAACAGTTGAAACTATATCGAGCGTTGCAATGGCTACGTGTTGCACACCTTCGCCTTCGTAAAATTCTAAATATTCTTCTACCTGACTTTTCCTTTTTCCTTCGGCAGGTTCGTTAATTGGAAACTTAACATAACCATTTCCATTGCTCATTACCTTACTCATTAAAGCAGAATATTCAGTGCTGATGTCATTGTCGTCAAATGAAAGAATATTTTTAAAACCCATTACATTTTCATAAAACGAAACCCATGGATTCATTTGATTCCAATCAACATTTCCCACACAATGATCTACATATAACAAACCAGTTGGTTCAGGATTATAAACCGATTTCCACTCTACAAAACCAGGCATAAACACGCCAGTATAGTTTTTACGTTCAATGAACAAATGTTCTACTTCACCATAAGTTTTTATTCCACTCATGCGAACCTCGCCATTAGTATCACTTAATGTTTTTGGCGCTAAACATGAAACACCACCACGTTTGGTAGTTTGTTCGTGCGCGTCATAAGCATCATCCACCATTAACGCTAATACTTTTACACCATCACCATGTTTTTTATGGTGCTCCGCAATGGGCGAATCGGAGCGCAAAGGAGTGGTTAACATTAAGCGCATTTTATTTTGCACCAATACATAACTCACTCTATCTTTTACACCCGTTTCAGGACCAGCATAAGCTAGGCTTTGAAAGCCAAATGCCGTTTTATAATAATGGGCAGATTGCTTTGCATTTCCCACGTATAACTCTACATAATCGGTTCCATGTAAAGGTAAAAAATCACTTGTTTTGGGTAACATCTCGTTTGTTTGTTCAGTATTCATTGTTTTATTTTATTCTTCTATTAGATTAAATCTTTCCTAGTTTTATATAAACCAAAAGACTTGATTTAATTTTTTTATAATTGGTGGATTTTATAAATTTACAGACAAGTACATTTCTTCATTTTTAAAATCAGAATTGCTTAAATCATTATTATATAGATCTAATAAAGGGAATATCATATCCCAATTTTCTCCCCATACTATATTTCCTTCTACTAATTTAAATTTCTTAAAGTTTTCTATCTTTTTATATTCAGGATAAGCAGGATAGTTTTTTACAAAGCTTTCAAAATCAACTTTATTTATTTTGCCATCGGCAAATACCAATTCAATCAAGAAATTATTTAAATATTTTGCTTTTATAATTTGATAGCTCATATTTATATTTTTTTAGTAATTTTTTCAACATTTATTTTTTTACCCATCACAAAAAACTCCGTCCATTTTATACAGATATCGTGATGATGGATTTTTATTAAATTAACAGCATCATTTATTTCACTATTTGCTAATACTTCTCTCCCGGAAATTTTCTTAACTTCTATTTTCACTAAAACACCCGCTTCATAAATCAAATCAAATTTCATTTCACATTCAGCTTTGCTAACATGAACATGAATTGGCAAATGTTCGTTTGAATAAAAGAAAAAAATCAATCCGAAATACTCGTAAATTTTAGGCATGTAATGAATTTTTTATGAGTTCAAATTTAATAATAAATAGTATTCAATTCAATTTTCTTATTGTTGTGGTAAATACTATCGAATCTAAAACTTGGCAACCATCCACAATCTTCACTGTACCACGATCCTAAATTATAGTATAACAGTAGTGTGTCAAAATCTCTCTTAGGTTTTATTTTAAATAAAATGGTTTTAGTATCGTTTTCGTTTAAATTTAAAACGATACTAGCATTTATAGAATCTAAATAATAAAAAGAAGAACTTCCTTTTTTATCTCTCATTTCCAAACTATCAAAGTTTTGAAACATATTCAGGTTCGTTAATTTGTCTTTTATGATTAGATCACAAATTGGAGAAACGGGTGATATGCTGCAAGGCTTTACTTTTTCCTTGCAGCCCAATACTGATAATAATAAGGTTAAAATTAAACTATATGTTATTTTCTTCATAAACATTTACAACTTTTCATTAACACCTAATTCAACATTCAAAACCCAACATTCAAAATTCATTTACTCCACCCAACTTTTATAATAACTAGGATCTTCCATTTGCATGGCAGCAGCAGTTATTTGTAAAGGGTAAAAAGGATCAATCATGACTGCTAATTCTTTGGTTTCAGTTTTACCAATACTTTTTTCAGCCATTCCAGGATGTGGACCATGAGGAATGCCTTTTGGATGCAAACTTATCATGCCACGCTCCACATGTTTACGGCTCATAAAATCACCATCTACATAATATAAAACCTCATCGCTATCTACATTACTGTGGTTATAAGGGGCAGGAATTGAAAGTGGATGATAGTCGTACAAACGAGGAACAAACGAACAAATCACAAAATTATGTCCTTCAAATGTTTGGTGAATTGGAGGCGGCATGTGAACTCGGCCAGTGATTGGTTCGTAGTTATGAATGCTAAATCCATAAGGATATTGAAATCCGTCCCAACCCACTGCATCAAAAGGATGTGCGGCATAAGTATAAGGAAAAATCATGTCCTCTTTTTTTATTAAAACTTTAAAATCACCCTTTTCATCAAATGTTTCTTTAAGTAGGGGTAATTTTATATCGCGTTCGCAATAAGGCGAATGTTCCATTAACTGTCCGTATTGGTTTAAGTAACGTTTTGGCGGACGAATGGGAGAAAATGATTCAGTAATAAAAAGTCTGTTATTTTCTGTTGCAAAATGCAATTGGTAAATGGTTCCGCGGGGAATTACCAGGTAATCGCCATATTCAAATTCTATTTGTCCGTATACTGTTTTTAAAACGCCTGAACCTTCATGAATAAAAATTACTTCATCGGCATCAGCATTTTTAAAAAAATAATCTGTCATGCTTTTTTGCGGAGCAGCAGCAGCCAAATACACGTCTTTATTGAACAAAACATAAACCCTACTTTTCAAATAATCGGCTTCAGGGGCAGTTTTAAAAGTTAAAAAACTACGATTTTGTAAGTTTTTTTCAATAGCTGCTTTGGGCGCAATGCTATAAGCTTCGCCTATTTCTTTAACCAAAGTTGGTGCATTACAATGGTAAACCAATGAATACAAACTGCTAAAACCTTCGGTAGAAACCAATTCTTCTGCATATAAATTGCCATCAGGTTTGCGAAATTGTGTATGTCGTTTTGCGGGAATTTGTCCTTGTTTGTAGTAAAATGCCATTTATATTGGTGTTTAGGTGTTGATGTTTTTATGTGTTTAGGTTAAAAGTTTTGTTGTTATTGTTTTTGTTAGTTAAAGTTTTGTTTTTAAATATCGAATCAAACCTAAGGTAATATTAGTATGATCGATTGTTAATTGACAACATTTTTCAAATGCTATTTCATCAATATATTTTCTGTCACTTAAAATATATAACATACTTCTAACTTCCATTGATGACGCTGCTGAGAATTCTAAAAAGCGAATAAACTCTTTATTACTATATCTTCCAAAACCTTCTGCAATATTGTTCATGGTAGAAATAGCTGCTCTTTTTATTTGGTCTTGCGTGGAAAAATCTTTGTTTTTCATTTGATTTTCGCAAATATCAAAAATAACATTCACCAGTTCTCGTGATTTTTTCCAACAATCCAAATCCTCAAAACGATCAACTTTACTCATAAATATTAACTAAACCCTTAAACCCTTAAACACTAAAAACTTAAGTACTTTGAACTTTAACACTTTTTTGTGCCAACAAAATTACGTTTTTTTGTGACTTGTAATAAACACTTAATTTATTTCGACTAATTTTTTTCAAAAATGTATAAAAATACCCTTCTTTTATTCGCAGCTCTTTTTTTTATTGCCTGCGGCAACAATACAAATCAATACAAATCAAATTCCAATATTGATTCAGTAGCCATAAAAGCGGGCGTTCAAGAAATTTCCGAAAAAATACAAGCTAATCCTACTAATGCGGAATTATATTTTGAAAGAGGAACAAAATATTTTGAAGCAAAAATTATGGATCGAGCAGCAATAGATTTTAAAGATGCCTGCACTTTAGATTCGAATAATGCCAACTATTTTTTTATGTATGCGCGCACTAATTACAGTTTAACTAAAACTATTTTAGCAGCTAAAAATTACGAAAAAGCCATTGCCCTGCAACCAGAATTTATAGACGCTAAAATCAAATTGGCCGATTTATATTACATTACCAAAGAGCATGAAAAATCAATCAACTTGGCCAATTCAATTATAGCAATAGAAAAAACAAATGCTTATGCTTATCACTTGCGAGCCATGAATTACAAAGATGTGGGTGATACGATAAAGGCAATTTCTAATTTTCAAAAAGCCATAGAATTAGACAATAATGACTACGACAGTCACATGATTTTAGCTAAAATATTATTGGCACAAAAAAACAAATTAGCGTTAGAATATATCAATGCTTGCCTTAGAATTAGACCAAATGATGCCGATGCTTTTTTTGCTAGAGCAACTTTTTGGCAAAACGAAAGAAGATATAAAATGGCGTTGATGGATTATGGAAGAGTCATTGAAAAAAATGCTGATTATTTTGAATGTTATTACAATGTAGGCTATATCAATTTTGAAACAGGATTTTTAAAAGAGGCTATTCATAATTTTGATGTATGTGTAAGAATGATGAACGATTTTTTGCCGGCATATTACATGCGCGGCCTTTGTTACGAAGCCCTAAAGGATTTTACAAATGCAAAATTAAATTATGAATTTGTGTTAAAAGCAGATCCAAATTACGAATTGGCCATTGCAGGTATGAAACGTTTGAAGTAAAACACAAAGCCCTCCCTAAAAAGGGGGGTTGGGTGGGTGTTTTAAAATAAAAACACCTCCCCTAAAAGCTGAAGCTTTTCGACCCTCCTTGATAGGAGGGTGTTTGTTAAAAAATATGAAAATAACATATAACCCAAAACTAAAAGATTTAGCACGAGAAATGAGGAATAATCCTACAGATGCTGAAAAACATCTTTGGTATTATTTAAAAGGCGATAAGTTATTAGGTTTAGATTTTCACAGACAGAAACCCATTGAAAATTTTATTGTAGATTTTTATTGTGACAAAATAAGTTTAGTTATTGAAGTAGATGGTGGATATCATGAAGGATTAAATATGTTAAAAAAAGATGGCAATAGAGATTTAGATTTATATAATTTGGGAATTATAGTAATTAGATTTACAAATGAAGAAGTGTTAAATAAAACCTATGATGTAGTAATGAAAATAAAAGAAGAAGCTATTAAATTGTTGAAAATCAAAAACATTTCCCTATAAAATCAAAAACAGAGCCCTCCCTAAAAAGGGAGGGTTGGGTGGGTGTTTTAAACTAATAACACCTCCCCGAAAAGCTGAAGCTTTTCGACCCTCCTTGATAGGAGGGTGTTTGTGAAAGAATATGAAAACACTAATAAATACTTTTGTATTTTTTAGCTACAACCAGTTTGCGTACCGCAATTTAAGCATTTGTAACACGAACCACTTCTAATAGTTATATGTCCGCAGGTAGAACAAGCCGGACTATCGCCCATGCGCTTATTCATTTCACTTACTTGGTCTAATTGCGCTTCTACTGTAATACTTTTTGTTGTTGAAATTATTTGCGGAGCAATGGCAATAGCTTCAGTTTTATAAAATCCAATGGGTGCAACAGGAACAGCAGTATTATTAACCAAAATAGTTCCCTCAGATTTTACATTTATTGCACTTTGCAAAGCATGCTTATGTTGGTTAATGGCTAACTGACTTCGTTGGCTTTCAGTAGCAGGAATTTGAACAAAATCTTCACGACCCATGTATTCAAATCCTATCATTCTGAAAATATAATCAATAATAGACGTTGCATTTTTTATATTGTCGTGACCGGCAACCATACCTGCTGGCTCAAAACGAGTAAAAGTAAATTTATCTACATATTCTTCTAAAGGAACACCATACTGCAATCCCATAGAAACAGCAATAGAAAAACAGTTCATTAAGCTGCGCAATGTGGCTCCTTCTTTGTGTAAATCTACAAATATTTCACCCAAAGTACCATCTTCATATTCACCAGTTCTCACAAAAATTGTTTGTCCGCCAACGGTAGCCTTTTGGGTAAATCCTCCACGTTTTCCGGGTAAAGTTTTGCGAGCTACTACGCCCGCTAATTTATGTTTGAATGCAGTGTCGTGGGTTCTATTTAAAATAGCAGTAGCAGCTTCTAAAACTTGTTCCGGACTTAATTCTCCAACAGGTTTATGAGCATCGTTTCCAAGAACAGCTTCTACAGCTTCTTGAATATCTTCTTCTTCTTTTACATCCGATTTATTTGAAAGTGGTTGACTTAATTTACAACCATCGCGGTAAAGTGCATTGGCTTTTAAGCCCAAACTCCAACTTAAATAATAACATTCTTTGATGTTTTCTACTGTTGCCTCGTTTGGTAAATTAATGGTTTTTGAAATAGCACCACTTAAAAAAGGTTGAGCAGCTGCCATCATTCTAATATGACCCGTTGCGGCTATGTATCTTTCGCCTTTATTGCCACATTTATTGGCACAATCAAATACTGGTAAATGTTCGTCTTTTAAATAAGGCGCACCTTCTACCGTCATGGTTCCGCATATATAATCGTTGGCTTCTTCTATTTCTGTTTTAGTAAACCCTAGCTTACGCAATAAATTAAATGAATGACTATTATAATCAGCTTCCGAAAAACCTAAACGTTGCAAACAAGCTTCGCCTAATGTCCAATGATTAAATACAAAACCAATTTCAAAAGCACCCGCAGCGGCTTTGTCTATTATTTCAATTTCCTCACTGTTAAATCCGTGGAATTTTAAACTTTCAGGATTAATATGTGGCGCACCTTTTATAGATGCATGTCCGATGGCATATTTTTCTATAATATCAATTTCTGCTTGTTTGTAACCTAAGTTTTTTAAGGCCGCTGGCACTCCAGAATTAATGATTTTAAAATAACCACCACCCGATAATTTTTTGAATTTTACTAAAGCAAAATCAGGTTCAATTCCAGTAGTATCACAGTCCATTACCAAACCAATAGTTCCAGTAGGAGCTATCACAGTAGCTTGTGCATTTCTGTATCCATATTGCTCGCCCATTTGAACTGCTTTGTCCCAAGCATTGGTAGCCGCAGTTAACAAATAATCAGGGCAATATTTAGGATCTATTCCTACAGGTTTTACTGTAATTCCTTCGTAAGCTTCTGGCGTGTTATAAGCTGCATAACGGTGGTTACGCATTACACGTAACATGTGTTTTTTGTTTTCTTCGTAACGGGTAAATGTACCCAAATACTTAGCCATTTCGGCCGAAGTTTGATAAGCAACTCCATTTAAAATAGCGGTTATTGCTCCGCAAATAGCAAATCCTTTTGGTGAATCGTAAGGAATACCGGCTATCATTAACATAGAACCTAAGTTAGCATAACCTAAACCTAAAGTCCTATAATCGTATGAAAGTTGTGCTACTTCTTTGGAAGGAAACTGCGCCATTAAAACTGATATTTCTAATACCATAGTCCATAATCTGCTGCTGTGTTCAAAGCCTTTTACATCAAAAGTTAAAGTATCAGCATCAAAGTATTTCATCAAATTGAGTGAAGCTAAATTACAAGCAGTATTATCCAAAAACATGTATTCCGAACAAGGGTTAGAAGCATTTATTCTTCCACCTTCAGGACAAGTATGCCATTCGTTAATGGTAGAATCATATTGCACACCAGGATCGGCACAAGCCCAAGCTGCATCGGCTATCATGTCCCACATTTCTTTTGATGGAATCGATTTGATAGTTTTGCCGTTTGATCTTCCTGTTAAATTCCAATCTTTTCCTTCATTTAAAGCATGAAAAAACGAATGAGGAATGCGCACTGAATTATTTGAATTTTGACCAGAAACTGTTGCATAAGCTTCGCCTTCATAATCGCTTGCATAGCCTGCGGCAATAAGAGCTGCCACTTTCTTTTCTTCATTTTTTTTCCAATTAATGAACTCCACTATTTCGGGATGGTCTAAGTCTAAGCAAACCATTTTAGCGGCTCTACGTGTAGTTCCACCCGATTTTATTGCGCCAGCAGCCCTGTCACCTATTTTTAAAAAACTCATTAATCCCGATGAAGTTCCACCGCCACTTAATTTTTCTGATGAACCTCTAATTTTTGAATAATTAGTTCCAACACCAGAACCGTATTTAAATATTCGGGCCTCACGAACCCAAAGGTCCATAATTCCACCATCGTTTACCAAATCATCATCCACCGAAAGTATAAAGCAAGCATGCGGTTGAGGACGTTCATATGCTGAAGTTGATTTTTCTAATTCACCAGTTCTAGGATTTACAAAATAATGTCCTTGCGGCTTTCCCGTAATTCCATATGAGCTATGCAAACCAGTATTAAACCATTGTGGGGAGTTTGGTGCAGCATATTGACCAACGATCATAAATGCCATTTCTTCATAAAAAATTTGCGCATCATCTCTTGAGTCAAAGTATCCATATTCTTCGCCCCATTTCATCCAACAATGAGCCATTCTATGCGCTACTTGTTTTACGCTTGTTTCTTGTCCAAGGGTTCCGTCAGGCTGGGGAACTCCTGCTTTTCTAAAATATTTTTGTGCCAACACATCAGTAGCCACTTGACTCCACGAGCTAGGAACTTCCACATTCTTCAATTCAAATACTACACTTCCATTCGTATTTTTTATAATAGAAGTACGATAGTCATATTCAAACATATCATATGGACTCACACCTTCTTTGGTAAAATGTCTTTCAATTTTTAGACCTTTAGTCTCGCTAGTTTTTTTTGTTGACTTGCTCATGTGTTACAAAGTGTTATTGACGTGTTTTTTTATTAAAGAAACTATTAAAGCTAAAAATTATTTATGGTTTTAAATGATAGCGATAATGGGTCAATCAAAAGTGCAAGGTTCAAAACACATTTTCAAATTGGTATATCCACATATTTTTTTCTAGCACCTTGCAAGGGCTATATTTATTGAATGTTGGGCTGTGCATAAGGTATTTTCGCACATATTTTTTTCCAATGTTAACAAGCATCTAGCAGTTTGGGACTAAACACATTGTATTTTTTTTGTCTATTATAAAATACAAATTTTATTGTTAAAAACAGCAGTTTGAAATATTAAAACCATTTAACACAAAAACTGATATACAATGATTTGTGAAATGTGTTTTACAATTTTAAAAACGAGTGTTCCTAAAATTTACTTGAACAATTAAGTTTATGAAAATTAAATATATAATAATTAAGCCTCACTTTATAATTTAACAAAAAAAATTACTTTATTTGCCATGAAAAGCATTTCAATAGAAAGCCAATATTTTGACAAAACAAATACTACATAACTTAAATCAAAAAAGACAAAATAAGCAAAAGCAATTGGCTGTTTTAATTGACCCCGACAGTGTTTTGAATGAAGCGCAATTAATTCAAACTTGTAAGCTTTGCAATGAAGCAAAAGTAGATTTGATATTGGTTGGTGGAAGTTTAATTACCAATGGATTTTGGAATAAAAGCATTTCAATTATTAAATCGGTAACTGAAATTCCTGTATTATTATTTCCTGGAAATATTATGCAAGTGCATGATGAAGCCGATGCCATTTTATTTTTAAGTATGATTAGTGGTCGTAATCCAGATTTGTTAATTGGTAAACATGTATTGGCAGCTCCAGGTTTAAAAAAATCAGGAATCGAAGTAATTCCTACTGCTTACATGATAGTAGATGGTGGAAACATTACCAGCGTCATGTACATGAGTAATACCACACCCATTCCAGCTGATAAAAATAATATTGCAGTTTGCACCGCAATGGCTGGCGAAATGTTAGGACTAAAAGTAATGTATATGGACGCAGGAAGTGGCGCCAATAATCCTATTTCTACTTCCATGATTCAAGACATCAAAAACGCCATAGATTTACCATTATTTATAGGTGGTGGAATTAAAAATGTGGAACAAGCTTTGGCTACCGCCAATGCTGGTGCCGATGTAGTAGTAGTTGGTAATGCTTTTGAAAAAAATCCTGAATTAATTTTAGAAATAAGCAACGCCATTCACGGTGTAGCAAGTGCTCATTAAAAAGCTTCGTTCATGGTAAAATAAAATCCTTGAATGCCATTTTCTCCTATACCATAATCTATTCTAATATTTACATGATCTCGCCTGATGGCAATTGCTCTAAAACCCATTCCATAATTTGGTTTTAGATTTGTAAATAATAATGAAGTTTGACTAGCTACATTTCCAAATCCACCAAAGAAAGTTAATGATATGGGTCCCCAAACTTTCTTTCGTAATTCTGCCTGAAAAGCCATGGCATGATTGTCTCTAAACCTACCATTATAATACCCTCGCATGTATGATTCACTGCCAATTGTAGCCAATTGTTTAAAAGGAATATTGCCATCGTTTAAGTTAGCAAAACCTTGTAAAGCCAATACATTTTCATTCCAAAGTTTAAAGTATTTTCGGGCATCAATGGTTAAGTTGATAAAGTTAAACTCACTACTAAAAACTGTATGATTAAAAAGGGTTGTAATGTCAATAAAATGTCCTTTGGTGGGGTAATAAATTTGGTTTCTGGTATCAAAACTTACTACCAAACCTAAGCCAGAAGTAAAGCTACCATTATTGCCAATAACTTCCTTTTTTTCAAACAAAGAATCTCTTTTAAAATTGAAACCGTTTGTTAAATTTTGTTCCGATTGAATTCCTAAATAAATGCCTTTAACAACTTGTTTTGTGATACGCAATTGCAACCTGTTTTGCGAAAAATCGTATAGGGCCTTGTTTGAATTTGGGGTTTCATTTCCAATGCCCCAATAATATTCATTGAACTTTTTAAAAGTATAACTTGCTTTGATATTATACTTGTTATTTTTGGTAAATAAATCAATATATGGCCTAATAGTATACTGATTTAGTTGTGTATATTGAGTGTTCAATCTAAATAACGAAGGCCTTGTAAAAGTATCGTTATATTGGCGATGGAGATAAATTAAACTTAATCCAATTTGCCAACCCGTTTCGGGTGATACACCCCAAATAGGAACGGCAAAAAAAGAATTCTTTTTTGGCTTTGCCGAATCGCCTTCTATTTTATCATACATTTTATCCAACATTTTTTCCAATTTCGATTGGCCAAAAGCCAAAGAAGAAAACGTTATAAAAAAGAGAATAAATAGGATGTTTTTTTTTGTCATGGAATTAAATATTATTGCTCGCAATAAATACTGTAATAGCAAATATAATCCTTACAACCATTTTATTTTAGGAATTAGTTTGTAAAATCTATAACCCGCGTTTATTCCAATGCTGGTTGATTGAAAAGCTACAAAGTTTGGATAGCCAAAAGCATTTAAATTACCATCGTAAGTAACAAAAAGATTCCAAAAATATTTATGCCCGTTTTTGCCAATCGATAATTTAGCATGTGTATCAAATTCTAAGCTGGCTCCTGTTTCAAAATCTTTGAGATTATTTATTTTATAACTTGCAATTCCTAATCCCAAAAATGCCGATGGAGAAATAAACCATTTACCACCTTTTAAGCAAAAGTTATATGCATATCCTGGTCTAAAATTTAATCGCCAAAGGCGTAAATAATTCATACCTGTAAGTACACCGTAGTTTTTAAAACTGTCAATTTTATTAGGAATTAATGACGAATC
>CAISTO010000391.1 GCA_903888395.1 uncultured Bacteroidota bacterium
ATTGTTAGGACACTTTCCAGCGTTCCTATAATATAATAATAAAAAAGAATTTTTTGAAATCCGCCAAAATTTAAAAATTCAAATTTAAACATCAATAATAATATTAATTTGATCTAATCTGCGAGCACGAGAGATCGCAGTGTAAAATAAGTTATTATCAAAATTATGTTTAATACCAATAATAATTTTATTTGTTTCTGTTAGATCTAACCCTTGAAACGAATGAATAGTTTTAAATAATTTCATTTCATAGTTTGCATGGTCGGGTTTTGCTGCCAACTGCTGACCTTTCATTAATCCTTTATAAATATCTGTTTTTTTAATAAAATATTGGGGGCTAACACCTTTATTAATAAAAAAATCAGTTAATTTGTTTGATTTTTCCCCGAGATCATTCGCGCCAGATATGCCGATGTCTTCGTTATTAAATGTAATATCATCTTTATATTTTAAACATGTTTTAAAATTTTCATAAACATAATTTTTAATAATATTGTTTATATCAGTCCGACCTTCTAAGCTATATTTTAATTTAATTTCGCGCAGCGCGTCCAGCTTATCCTCTAATTCTTTATTAAATCTATAAGATTTTAAATATTTGACTTGCTGAATATCTTCATAATCTTTTGGATTTATAACTGTAACATTTTCAAGGCTGCACTGGTAATAAATATCATTTTCTACATCACCAATCATAAAAATAAAACACCAATAAAAGGTCTTTCTTAATTGGTGTATAATTTTTTCGTCAATTAATGTTAATTCATCAATCACAATATATTTAATATTTTTAGACTTGAATTGCTCGGTACCAATTCCTAACAGTCTTTGATAAGACATGCCGATAATTTTATTGTCGGTTTTTTCTTTTTGGCCATTGATTAGATTCCAACAAGAAGAAGTATAAACAATATTTTTATTATTTAGGTTACTGTTTAAAATTGAGAAGGTTTTACCACTTCCCCCCTTACCATTAATTAAGATTGATCTATTATTGATAATCTCGCCAGTTTGTAAAAAAGATTTAGAACATTTATATATATATTTTGTTGGTTTAAAATAAGGTCTAAAAAATGAATATTCATTTTTATTTGTGATGGTTACATCCTCCGATAAATTATCTAAGCCATAATCTAAATTTGATGTATCAATGTTTAATACGTCTCTATTTAAAAAATCAATATTTGTTTTTTTAGGTGTAAAAATAGATTTATCATAAACAATATCACCTTTTTTATAAACAATACTATCAACTTTAACACCGATAATAATGTCAATATCATTATTATATATTACTTGTAAATTATTAACCTTGCAATATGAGTTCATAAAATATGCAAGATGGATAAATGATTTAACTTCTTTTAATTGTTCAATTATTTTAATAGTCCCGTTATCCATCTTATACATTTCTTTTCCGTCATCATTATTAATAATATTATAATACTGTTTATCGTCGTCATACGGTTTGATAACAGTCTCAACTGTGTTATTTTGATGTAACATAAGGCCAAACGCTTTGCAATAGTGCGAAATCTCATCCTCTTTTTTTAAAAAGTTTTCATTAAATCTGATGTCAATAGACGGTGCATAACAAGCATTAATAAATTCAAATTCAATATATTTTTTTAAGAACAAAATTTGAACAGTTGAAAAAATATGATTGGATCCAATCACTAAACCTAATTTTTGAGAATGTGATGATTTTTCAATATGATTAATAATCTTAACTTCAAAAAATCCGATTAATTTATTTTTAGTTACAATCTCAAAATCATTAGCTGTAAAATTTGAAACAGTAATAAACGAACCAGACGGAAAGCCAATATAATTTTTATTATTTTCTTCAATAGTTGAGTTATAATATGCTTTTTTTTGGTCAATTTCAGAGTAAAGATCATTGTTAATAATCATATCTTCATTAAAAAAAGTGTGTAAGGAATAATCATAATTTTCAATTAAATTATAAGGTTCTGACTCGTTTATGATATAATAACTATCATAATTATTATCTTGCTTCCATTCGTTATAAATTTCTTTAAATTCTGTTTGTTTGCATTTATAAGTCTGTTCGGTTAATGTTAATTTGCCCATGCGCTCAATATAGAAGCGACTATCGTCTTTTAGTTTTAAATATTCTTCTTTTTCAATCTCTATAACATTATTTGTATTTGATAATAAATCTAAATGGTTATATTTACTATTTATAAACTCAATAGAATATCTATTAATATTTTTATCATTATATTTTTTATCGTTGCCATTTACGACATCAATAATATAAATAGTTGTTTGGCATAACTCGCCGATCTCGTGTAACGTTTCATTAGTGTAAGATTTTGCATATATATTTTTATTATTAATTAATCGGTTTAACATTCTTTTTGCTTGTTTATCCTTTTCATTTTTTTCAAGTTTAGATGTGAAGAACGTCACAAACCCATCATAAACACAAGTACCATTATCATTTAATCTGTATATTTGGTCGCTGTATGTAGCATTAATAATATTTTGTGAAATTGGATTATATGCAGTTGTAATAATTTCAACTTTATGGTTTTTATTAGCTTTCGCAAAATTACGCGGCATCCAGTCATAATTGTCACTGTTCATCATCTCAATTTTTTGATAAAATGCTTTTTTAAGTTCTGATTTATTGTAAAAAATAATATTTGAATTAAGAA
>CAISTO010000392.1 GCA_903888395.1 uncultured Bacteroidota bacterium
ATTAGACCAACTCCACAAGAAGTAGGAAGTAACCCAAGAGCACGCTCCGCCAAGTTACGTTGGGCCATTAAAGCCTAAAAATAACTAAATAATAGTCAATTCCTACCTATTTTTAGGTATATTTGTTTAAAATAATTACCCCATTGTTTTGACATGTTCATTTAAATATATTTTTCAAATATGTGTTGGATTCCTTCTGCTATTTCCCGCTATTGTTAGTGGGCAGCAGCAATTTGCTGAACCTGAATTCAAGCATTTAACCATTGATAACGGACTTTCTCATAATACCGTTTATGCCATTCTGCAAGACAAAGAAGGTTTTGTGTGGATTGGTACTCGTTATGGGTTAAACAAATTTGATGGTTTTGAATTTAAATTGTTCAATGCGGGGAAATCTGCCAATGAAATAGCCGGTCCTACTGTTCTTTCATTAATGGAAGATAGAAAAGGTAATATTTGGATTGGGCATAAAGATGCAGGAATTACTATATTAGATAAAAGCACAGGTTTATTCAAAAGATTAGATTTAAAAGATTCCAATATAAATTGGAAAACTTTAACTGTAAGAAAAATATTTCAGGACAATGATGGCTTAATTTGGATTGGAACTTCTGGCGAAGGCTTAATTTGTATTACTGAAGATGGTGTTTTAGTAGCACATTATTTCAAAGAAAACAACCAACTTTCATCTGATTTTGTTTTTGATATTGCGCTTGATAACACCCAACGTTTATGGGTAGCTTGTTCTGGTGAAGGCATACATTTTATTGATAAAAAAACCAAAACTGCTCATGTGCTTCATAGCAATGATGCTTTAAAAATGAACAGTTATGAGAAATCAATCAGACTGGATAAAAAAGGTAATTTATGGATTGGTACTTCAGGAAGTGGTTTGTATAAATACAATATAGCAAATAAACAATTTACACACTTTTCTACTGCAGAAACAGGAAACAATAGTTTAACGAATAACAGAATTACCGATGTGGAAACAGATTCATTAGATAGAATTTGGATAGCTACAGATGGTGGTGGTATTAGTTATTTTGATTTGACTGCAAATAAGTTTTTGAACTTAAAAAGTTCAAAAAGAAAATTCAAATCGCTGAATTCAAATGCTATTTATCAAATATATTTTGACCATTTAAATAATTTATGGGTTGGAACTTTTAATGGTGGAGTAAATATTCATTCTCAAAATGCTTCGCCTTTTGTTACCAACGATGCCATTTATGAAAACGAAGATTTGAAATCGGTTTTAGCCATTCAAGAAGACGATTTTGGTAAAATTTGGTTGGGAACTGATGGAGAAGGTTTGTTGTATTTAGACCCAAAGGCAAATAACAAAATAATTAAAGCAAAAGTTGGAGCTGATTTTTTTCCTAACCATGCGCTTACTTGTATAAAAAAAGCAGGAACTAATTCTCTTTGGCTTGGAACTTTTGCCAATGGTTTAAGTTTATACGACTTCAAAAAAAGTACATTGCTAAGTTTCAAAGCCAATGAATATAGCACTAATGCCATAGCTCATAATAATGTATGGGATATAGAAGTGGCGCCAAATGGCAATTTATGGATTGGTACTTTAGGTGGTGGTTTAAGTAATTATATTATCAATGAAAACAGATTTGTTAACTACAAGCCTGTTAAAAACAAGGAAACCTCCATTTCAAGTTTTCAAATTATTGATGTATTGCTTGACGCAAATAAAAAATATGTTTGGGTAGCTAGTGAAGACAAAGGTTTAAATAGATTTGATATTTTAAAAGGTGTTTTTAAGCGTTATAATCAATCAAATATTGATTCAACTAAGGCACTTAGTAGCGATAAAATAAGGTGTATTTACCAAGACAAACAAGGCTTCATATGGATTGGTACAGAGTTTAATGGCATTAATATTTTAGACCCTAAAACAGATAAAATTACACAAATAAATACTGAAAATGGTTTGTCGTCAAATGTAATTCATGCCATTGAGCAAGATTATTTGGGTTATATTTGGGTTGCTACTAAAAATGGTTTGTCAAGAATAGATGCAAAAACCTTCAACGTTTTAGATTTTGGAACGGATGAGAACTTGCAGAATAATCAATACAATCAAAAAGCTACTTATCGATTAAAAAACAACAATATATTATTTGGTTGCACTGGTGGTTATTCTATTATAAAACCATTTAACGAAGCAATTTCAAATTCCGTTCAAAACGTTATATTTTCAGACTTAAAAGTTAATAATCAATCTATAGTTATAGGATTATATAACGATAGAACCATTCTAACCAAAGGCTTAAATGAACCAAAATCAACCGTAGAATTGAATTATGCCGATAAAGCAATAGTTTTTGATTTTACGTCAAATGGTTTGTGTAAC
>CAISTO010000393.1 GCA_903888395.1 uncultured Bacteroidota bacterium
GGTTGACATCCCCATGTCAGCGCCCAATTCCGTTTAAAAGGAAATTCGAAAGTCAACATTATTTTATAAAATAAAAAATAGGTAATATTGCCAACAGAGTGAACAACTCTTAAATTAGTCAACCATTTTCAGGACGTTGCACCTTTGGGGTTTTGAAAAAGCGCAAACGCAATCCTGAAAAGGATTGAATATTAATAGCCCCGAATGAAATTCGGGGTAAATTGAAAAAAAGTTTTACAACCCTGAAGGGGGGTTGAATATTTAAGAGCAAATGGCAATGATATTGCAAAAATCTGTTGTTATATTATCAACCCAAAAATTGGAATATTGAAATTACAAATTATATCATGATACCAATTGTTTACAAATTTGCGCCAAATAGTCAATAAACTGTAGTTGGTTTAATTTTAGCTAATTCATATTTGCTTTATAAAAAAAGTATCATTTTGATGCTATAAAATCCTTATTTTGCAAAATATTTTTATCGAAAAAACAACGTTTTTGTATATGTTAAATGCCCTTTTAAAGAAATTATTTGGAAATAAATCAGACAGAGATTTAAAACCTATTTACCCAATTGTAGCTCAAATTACTGAAGAGTATGCTAAACTTCAATCCATATCCGATGATGAATTAAGGAATAAAACTGCTGAATTTAAGGCGTATATAAAGTCTGAACTTACGGAAATAGATGGGAAAATAGCAGCGCTTTTAGCTGAAACCGAAGTAGACGAAATTGATTTGTTAGACAAAGATGATTTGTTTAAGCAAATAGATAAATTGAAAAAAGAACGTGACGTGCAAATAGAAAAAGCACTGAACGAAATACTTCCTCAAGCATTTGCGGTGGTAAAAGAAACTGCACACAGACTTACCGAAAACAAACAATTAGTAGTTTTAGCAAGTCAGTTTGACCGCGATTTAGCCGCACAAACTAAACCTGTAAAACCTGTTACCATTCAAGGTGATAAAGCTATTTTTAGCAATACTTGGGATGCCGCTGGCAATACAGTAGTTTGGAGCATGGTGCATTACGATGTGCAATTAATTGGCGGAATTGTGTTGCACAGCGGAAAAATTTCGGAAATGGGAACTGGTGAAGGAAAAACTTTAGTTTCTACTTTACCTGCATACTTAAATGCTTTGGCTGGCGAAGGCGTTCACATTGTAACTGTGAACGATTATTTGGCACGAAGAGATAGTGAATGGAATGCACCGTTATTTGAATTTCATGGTTTAAGAGTTGATTGTATTGATTACCATCAACCAAATACTGAAGCTAGGCGTTTGGCTTATTTGGCCGATATTACTTACGGAACCAATAATGAATTTGGTTTTGATTATTTGCGTGATAACATGGCACGTGAAAAAGAAGAATTGGTTCAGCGCAAACACCATTTTGCCATGGTAGATGAGGTGGATTCAGTATTGGTAGATGATGCAAGAACACCTTTAATTATTTCTGGTCCGGTACCAAAAGGCGATGACCAACAGTTTTTTGCTTTGAAACCTCGTATTGAAAAATTAGTAAATGCCCAAAAGCAAGTTTTCAATATGGCGTTAGGCGATGCCAAAAGAATGATTGCCGCAGGCGATGAAAAAAATGGTGGTTTTAAATTATTGCAAGCACAGCGTGCAATGCCTAAAAACTCTGCATTAATAAAATTTTTAGGAGAGCCTGGAAACAAGCAAATATTAACTAAAACTGAAAGTTATTATTTACAAGATCAACAAAAAGAAATGCATAAAGTAGATGCAGATTTATATTTTGTGATTGATGAAAAAGTAAACTCAATTGATTTAGTTGAAAAAGGGACCGAGTTAATTACCGCTAATGGCGAAGATCCGCAGTTTTTTATTATTCCTGATGTGGGTTCGGCCATTGCACAAATAGAAAACAAAGAAGGTATTTCGGCCGATCAAAAAGCAGAAGAAAAAGAGCAATTAATGCTTGATTTTTCTATCAAATCGGAGCGTATTCACACGGTAAATCAATTGCTTAAGGCATATTGTATGTTTGATAAAGATGTAGAATACATTTTATCGGATGGAAAAGTAAAAATTGTAGATGAGCAAACTGGTCGTGTGCTTGACGGACGTAGGTATAGCGATGGTTTACACCAAGCCATTGAAGCCAAAGAAAATGTAAAAGTAGAAGCTGCTACACAAACTTATGCTACAGTAACATTGCAAAACTTTTTTAGAATGTACCATAAATTATGTGGTATGACTGGAACTGCAGAAACAGAAGCTGGCGAATTATGGCAAATTTACAAATTAGATGTAGTGGTAATTCCATCAAATAGAGCCATTGCTCGTAAAGATGAGAACGACATTATTTATAAAACTAAACGTGAAAAATACAATGCAGTAATTGACGATATTGTTAAACTTTCGGAAGCAGGAAGACCAACATTGGTTGGAACAACATCGGTAGAAGTATCGGAGTTATTAAGCCGAATGTTAACCATGCGTAAGCTAAAACACAATGTGTTAAATGCAAAGCAAAACCAACGTGAGGCAGAAGTAATTGCAGAAGCAGGACAAAAAGGTGCGGTAACTATTGCTACCAACATGGCTGGAAGGGGAACCGATATAAAATTAGGTGATGGCGTGAAAGATGCAGGTGGATTAGCAATTATTGGTACCGAACGTCACGAATCGCGAAGAGTTGACAGACAATTACGTGGTCGTGCGGGACGTCAAGGGGATCCAGGTTCTTCCCGTTTTTATATTAGTTTGGAAGATGACTTAATGCGTTTGTTTGGAAGCGAACGAATAGCAAAAGTAATGGACAGATTGGGTATGAAAGAGGGTGAAAATATTGAGCACTCAATGATTACTAAAAACATTGAAAATGCACAGCGTAAAGTAGAGCAAAATAACTTTGGAACTCGTAAGCGTTTGTTAGAATATGATGATGTAATGAACTCTCAGCGTGAAGTAATTTACGCAAAAAGAAGAAGTGCATTATATGGCGATAAATTAGAGTTAGACTTAAGTAACATGCTTCACGATTTGTGTTACGAATTGGTAGAAACTTATCAGGAAATGAAAAGTTTTAGTGAATTCAAATTGGAAACGTTGCGCTTACTAACTCATGAAATAAAATTAACTGAAGATGAATTTAGTGGAAATACAGAAGTAGTTGTTGACTTGTTAATGGAAGAATTAAACGACCATTACAAATCAAAATTAGCGCATATGGCTACCCAAGCTTTCCCGGTATTTAATCAAATAAATAACGAAAATAAAGTTCAACAACATGAAATGATTGTAGTGCCAATTACTGATGGTTTACGCAATATTCAATTACCAGTAAATATTAAAGATGCAGTTGCAAATCAAGGAAAAGAAGTAGCAAAAGTATTTGAAAAATTTGCCACACTTTGGATCATTGACGATGAGTGGAAAGAACATTTACGTGAAATGGACGATTTAAAACAATCATCTCAAAACGCGGTATTTGAACAAAAAGATCCTTTATTGATTTACAAATTAGAATCTTTCAATTTATTCAAAGGATTATTGAGCAGAATAAATCGGGAGGTTTTAGGAATGCTATTCAAAGGACATATTATGGTAGGTGACAACAATCAAAATATAAAAACAACCCAACAATTACCTAAAAAAGAACCCGCACCTAAGTTACAAACTAGCAGAACAGATGACATAGCCGAAGCGCAACAAAGAGCTATGCAAAATGCAGGAGAGCCAATAATTGACAAACCAAAACAACAGCAAGTTTATGCTGATGCAAAAGTTGGCAGAAACGATTTATGCCCATGTGGAAGTGGTAA
>CAISTO010000394.1 GCA_903888395.1 uncultured Bacteroidota bacterium
AATTAAAAAATTGAGTTTAATTACACCATTATTTATAATTTTATTGAATAATAATTTTAAAACAATATAAAAAACAATGGAATATACATACAAAGACACTATTAAAAAGCCAATATTTTGGGTTTTACTAATTTCATTATTGTCAATATCATATTTAATAAATATTGGATTTGATAAATGGGCACCAATTATTAAAATGGACTTACAAAAATCACTTGGTTTGTTGTTTGATATAATGTGCGGAGTGATATTGATGCTTTTTTTGATTGGAAGTAAATTAATGCTAAAATTAGAACAAATATTAGGGGTTTTTCGCTTTTTGTTTTTGCTTGTTTTATCATTTCCACTTGTTGTCATATTTTATATAATTATTGGAAATGTTTTAAGTTTAAATTTAAACAATTATTCTGAGCTTTTTGGATCGGTATCAGTAACATCATTTATAATAGGTGTTACAAGAGCTTTTATAAAAAAAAGAAAAAGCATCAAATAGTTAATCGATATGGATGAATTAGAAAGTCAATTGACCTCAGACGGCAATTTAAATATCATTTTTGTAAGTGTAAATTTAGGAGTTTTTGAGGAGAGTGAAAAACGTCCATCAATGTTAGCAGTTCAAAATAAAGTAAATGCTATTTTTTTAGATAACAACAATCCAGCATTAAATTATAAAAGACTTGAACAAATAGAAAATAATAAAACACAAGTAGATTTATATTTTTTTTACAAGCATAAAAAAATACTTCCAGATAATTACATTTTGAATTTAAAAAATGAAATTAGTTTGTTAGAGACTTCCATTTCAGCAAAAATAGATGCGATGATGTTAACGGATTTAATTTATCAAAAATTTGTAAAACTTCTTATTGATAATGAGGATACGGAATTAACTAATTCGCAAATCAATGAAGCAAAGTTATTTTCAATTGAAATTAAAAATAGAATACACAATAAAATAATTTAAAATACTCGTTAAACTTAATAAATTTGTAAAACAACAAAATAAAAACATGGAAAAAATAATACATTTTAACACATTTTACGGAAATGATGCTGAAGAAAAAAAATTAAACATCTTAGATGCCTTAGAAGCAGTTTTTGGAGTTTCAACAGTTGCAAAACAAATTTATGAGGATCCTGAAAATGAAGAGGATGGATTTGATTTATATTTAAAATATGAAAATTTGGATTTTGTGGATTATGATTTCTTGAAAACCATTGCAGTTGATAACGAAATATACATAATGGTTTACAATTTAGAAATGCAAACCACTTTTGGATATTGGTATGACGAGGATGATGAATGGGTTGATAATGAATTAACAGAAGAAATATTAGCACCAATTCAAAAGGTTTTTGAATAATAAAATAATTTAATTTCCAAAAATATATAAATTAGTTGTTTTGAGATAGTATCAAAAGTACAAATTAAACAAATGAGTGATAAACTCCCAACCCTAAATGCCGCGCTTATAAAAGTAGTTGGTGTATTTTCTTTTAATAAAAAAGACATTCATACATTTAACCAAATGGGCTACGAACACTTGCCAATTATGGCAAGAGATGAAATTGATGCGAAAAAAATTGAAAAGGATAATACTTATATAAGGGATTATTATTATGCTGAATTTGCTGAATTATTTTTTTCGAATGAAAAAAATGAAAAAAGCACATCAACACCAAAATATTTAAAAAAAGAATTTCAGTTTGATTTTATAAAAAAAACTTTTGATGGAGATAAATTAATACCAGCGACAGTTACAAACCCTGAGATTTATTTTTTTAAAAATAACAGTACAGGAATATTCTCGCTTACTTTTAAATTAATTGAAAAAGATTTTAACTACCTTTCAGATATTACTTTTTGTGCAAGCTCATTTGATGTTGAAGTAAATGAAAACAATACAAAAATGGCATTTCATGAATGGATTTCAACAAATGTTTTAGGTGGAATAAAATTACGTGGTAAAAAAATAGAAACAGATAAATTTAGCGGCTCAAAATTTAAAGTGTATTCCATTATTGATGTTTTGGAAAAAGAAGAAGATTCTTATTATAATCGCGATTTTTTATTGTTTGATATTGGTACACGTTCTAAAATTGGAAGCATAGGATATAACGGATACTTTGCACCTTCAAAGCAATATTATGATGAATTGATGCAAGATAGTATCAGTGCCTTTAACAATTACAAAGGCTTAGCATTGTTGGATTCCTTTACAATAATTGGAAATAATTTATATCCTGCTGAGGTAAAAGATGAAAGAGATTTGATGACTCAAAATACTTTTAATCGTATTTATTTTTCAATATACATTTTCAATTTATTTGTTCGGTATAATTTGTTTAAATTCAATGCAACTTATAAATCAGAACCAAAAGAGAAACGAGATGAATTTCAACAATTTTTATCGGATTACAATTTCAAGCATATTTCCTTTAATTTTTTACCCAATATTTTTTTCAATAAAATGAGAAATGCAATGGGTATAGATAATGAAATTGAACATTTTGAGAGTCGCTTAGACAGTTTGGCTACAAAAATTCAAGAGGATCAGGATAAAAGACAAGCCATGTTATTGGGAGTAATTTCTGCTTTGTCGTCTATATCTGCAATAGAGCCAATCATATCAATACTTGACAATTTTCAAAAGTCATCAGGTATATCAATAAGTGTTTTTTATAGTTTTTTTTCATTGTTGGTTGTATCATTGGCATTGGGCGTTTTAGCCTTTTTGTTTCCTAGATTATATAAAAAGATTGTAAATAATATAAAAAATAAAACTTCTAAAAATGTACAAGCTTAGTAAGGAAAGGCTAGCACATTTAAACATTCATTTTGTGGATTCACAAAATGGTGGAAGCATTTTCTATAAAGATGTTTTTGCTAGTCCTATTGAATTATTAAATTATATAAACAGCAATCATCCGAGTGAAATAATATTTCAATTAAACGGCAGGGAAACACATGTTTTTAACTGTGAAAATATAGGTCATATTGGAAATTCGGGAATTGCCAGCAGAAAATGGGTTGATAGCAATTCAATTGTCAAGGAAAACAGAAATGGATTTATGGTTGAGGTTGCTTTGGTTTCCGAATTACAAGTAACAAATACATTTTGTGTGGTAATAGAAAAAGAAGGAGTTGATTTGAATATCATAACTGCATTTCCTGGTCCTTATGCTCCATCATTTCCATATAATGGTCAAAATGAATCAGACTATCAATTAAGCGTAATTTTTTGGAATAAACATGTTTTACTGAGGGTGAAAGATGTATAAAACATTCTGAGTGTTTTTAGCCCAATAAAACTAAAATTTAAATTGTAAACCAATGTTCAATGAATAGTAGTAATTAGAAATTGGAACCAATCTGTAATTGTCATAAGTATTGTCCCAATGAATAACACAATTTGAATTTTTACCAATTTTTAAAGTAGTATTCAAATCAAAAAACCAACGTGCATTTAATACATTTGAATTCAAAGGAAATTGTAAATAGGAGATAGCTGAAATGTCAAGATTGTCATTTATTTTATAAGCAGTTTTAAAATAACTATTTAGCCTAAAAAGTTGTCTGTTAAACAAATCAGGTTGATTTGGATCTGAAGTTATATCCGTCCCGTTTAAATTCCATTGTTCATTTTCATAAAACAAACCAATGCCAGAATAGAAATCAAAATTGTTTTTTTCTAATATTTTAAATCTTAAATTATTACCAATAAGCTGCCTGTATTTCATACCTAATGCACCATTCCATTGATACTGAATAAATGACTCGCTACTGTATTTTCTTTTCTCATTGTCCCTGAATCGCAAGTGTAAATAGCCCTGATTTTGAATAAATTCACTTCCATTTAAAGTTACATCATTGCTATATAATGCTATTAATACATAGTTATTTTTAAAAAATAAATCAGATTCTAGCTTTACACTTAAATCTATCAATTCTTTTTTTAATTTATCAGTGTTAAATGACAAATTAATATAAGTTTCTCTTTTTTTATGTACAGAATCAATCTCAATTTCTCTGTCAATATTGAGAATCTGTGCAGTTATATAACTAGCGTTTGAAATAATAAATAAGAAAATTAGTATTGTTTTTTTATGGAACATAAATATTTGAAAATGCTATCAAATATAAGAATTGAATTTTCTATTAAAAAAATAAAATTTATTCACTGCTAAATGTTCAAAAATTGGTTGATTAGTTGAAAACAAAATGTTTTTAGCAAAAAAAGTCGGTTATTTTTGCATTTCAATTTTTAAAATTACAATTAATTACCATGGCCGAACAAGTAGTTTATAATG
>CAISTO010000395.1 GCA_903888395.1 uncultured Bacteroidota bacterium
GTTTTAACAAAAGTATTTTATTAATTAAAAATCCAATTGATAAAAAGGGCTTTTTATTATCAATAATTAGTTTTGTACTAATCACTACTTCTCATAAGGCTTTTCAGGTTAAGGCCCGTTTTTTAAAGTTAGTGCTAGAATCAATTAGTATTATTATTTACTCCTATATTTTTAAAAACTAAATTCTTATGTTACAAAAATAAACCAAAGCTACGACAATTAAGGTCGAACTGGTGACAATAAAAAATATAAAATTTTCTTGTTGAACGTATCCAGATTTTACAATTTTTTTTTATTTAACAAATGATAAATTATTCACTAACCACCAAAAAGTATACTTGTGAATGGTTTTTCATTTATATTACTTTATTCAATTGATTATTAAATGTTTTTATTCATCATGGCATTCTTTAACACAGCAATATAATCATCAAAATATTTTTCCAAAACTTCTTTGTTTTTCAAACCATCAATATATTTTTTGGGAATAGCACTATACCCAAACTTTGCCCCTAAAATACTTCCCGCCACACATGCATTGGTATCGGCATCACCACCTTCGTTTACCACTTTTAACAAACCATCTTCAAAGTCAGTGGCATGAATATAAGCCCATATTCCTGCGCTCAGCGCTTTTAAAGTATATCCAATGGCATTAAGTTCATCTATATTTAAATCTTCAATATTGGGAGATAATGTTGAACTAATATAAGGTTCAATATTGGCATCATATTTATTTCCAATTGCTACTAGCTCCTTAACATTAAAAAATTTATTTTCATTTAAAATATTGGCAATAAGTAAAGTTACCATCACACAAGAACCAACACATCTTTGATCCCAGTGAGTAACCTTTGCTATTTTTTCCGTGTTTTCAATTACCTTTTCATCATCCCAAAATTCAAATGTTCCAAGAATTGAAGTTCTCATAATAGCGCCATTTGAAGCATTTTGTTTTTTTGATAAATTCCAAATAATCTCTGAGGCTTTGTGCGGATATAATACAAATTGAGGAACCGTTACCACCTTATAAACAGTTTTACCTATGCCCATGGGCGAACCTTTAAACCATTTATAAAGCTCCTGAGAAAAAGCTAATTCATCTACCTTATTTACTTGAATGATAGATTCACAAATACATAAAAACTGGTCAGTATCGTCAGTCCAGCTTCCAGCCTCCCACCTACTCCTGTGTTTATCTTGTATGATTTGCGAATAGTCTGTAAATCCATTTGGATAATATGCAGCAATTTCACTTTTACTCAAAAATTCAGTTCCTAAACCCAATGCATCACCAATAGCTTGTCCCCAAAAAATGCCTTTAATTAAATTAATTTGTTTTTCTGTCAAAGTTTGAAACAATTAAGGTCTGTTATTGATTTTATTGTGTCAGCTGTTTTAGAAGTAACAGCAAAATAAAGCATGTCTTTTACTTCATTAACACCTATATTTTTTATGTTGATCATACTTGCTCCGCCAAATGATCCAAAGAAAATAAAATTACCATTAGTGGTAATAATGCGATTTCCTAATGAACTGTAATGGTTTCCAATGTTAGGTGTTTCAGGAAATGTTATAGAAGATTTTTCCCATTTTATTTTATTGGGCAAATTTCTTTCCGAACTTAATATATTTTTGAATTGACTGCAATTTGTTTTAAGGAATTCTAAAACTGTATTTCCCATTTCATTTGCCTTAACCTGTCCTATAAAGTAATTAGGACTAAGGTAAAAAAAGAAATAATCTTTCGTTTGCAATACAAAGTAATGGTCTGCTACAAACAGGATATTATCTTCTTTCAAACTTTCAAGTTTTTTCAAGAGAGTTTCATTGTTTGTTGTTTCGTATTCGCTATTTTCTGTCATTGAAATGTGATTTGATAATTATTTTCTAATTTATAAGGGAATTCTTTTTTACAGCGTTCCCAAAATTCAATTTCAGTATATTTCTACGCCTGTATTAAATTGTTAATTTTATTATCCCTTTATGTTTGTAATTCAATCACAATATCATCTTCTTTAATTCCAACATTATCTAATAAATAATACAAGTTTTCATGAAACAGTAATTCATTATGGATTTCAATGTTTGTTTCATGTACGAACTTTCCTTTTTTATTATTTATAATTGTATCAATAATATAATTGATACCATTTCCATATGTTTTTGAGGCATATTCAATGCTTTCAGAAAGATGGTTTATTTTAAATTCAAAATCAACTTTACTTTCAACTTTTTCATTAAAATATATTTTAATATTTATTTTTTTAAGTGGAACTGAATCCAATGGATATGGTTTTAAAACCCTTTGTTTATATTCTTCCACTTCATTCAATGATTCACTAATAAAGACCTCAAAATCATTTGTCTCCCCAACATTTGCTGTATTGTATTCAAAAAAATATTGCGTAACATTTTCATGTATTAGATCAGATATACAATAATAACAAAACTGATATTTCGTTCCTTTTTTTAGGTAATTAATTCCTGTTTCAATATTCATAATAACACTTAATTTTTTAAACTTTAAATCAAATAAATCAATTTTTAAACATTTACTTATTGATTAAAAAGGAGAATCATAAAAACAGAAACAATAATAAACTTTATAGTAATATAGAATATTAATCCCTTCCAATACTTGTCCAACCCTCTTCACCTAACTCCCCGAGTTGTCCATCAGTGGCTTCATAGAAACTTGAATTTGACGAATCCCATTTACTTTTATATTTATAATCTTCTTTTCTTTGTTCCTCATAAAAAATCTCCAAATCGTATAACTCCTGCTCTTTTTGCTCTTTTCTTCTTTTAATTTCGCTATCTCGATCTTTTGGTGAAAGACTATCAAGATATAAGTTATCTTTTTCATTTAAATCATATCTTTTAATATAATCATCTGCGTATTTTAGATACCAATTACTTTTAATACATTCAATTAATTCCTTATTTGAAATTTTATTATAATATTCTA
>CAISTO010000396.1 GCA_903888395.1 uncultured Bacteroidota bacterium
AAGTAATAATTTATACAAGGCAATCTAATTTGATGCGAAAATACATTGTTGAGTTGGAACAATAAAATGATTTTGGCTTTATTGTATGCTTGTGTTTTTAAATTGCCATTTATAAAAATTCAACTACTTTTTTTAAATAAAAATAGTAACAAAGCTCTCTTTAAAAACGTAATTTGCATTTTAAATCAAGGTTTTTTCAATGAAATCAATTACCATATTTTTTGTTTTTTATACTTTATTGTTGAGCAATAATATTGCGCAGCAAAGCAAAAAACTAAAAGGTTTTGTTAAAAATAATGAAGGTCAAACCTTGTCGTTTACCCTTATTTACAACAGTAATTCTCAACAAACTTTTTCTGCAAATCAATATGGAGCATTTGTGGTAGAGGCCAATATTGGCGATAGTTTGGTGCTATCAAGAATGAGTTATTTAACAGATACTTTTGTGGTTTCAAAAGCTATTTATTATGAAACAATAAACTTTGAAATGATTTTAAAACGTAAAGAAATTTTACTCAAAGATGTAACCATTAATTACCGACATAAATTTGATTCCATGGCAAAAATTTCAGCCGAAACGATGAAACATGATGTGTTGTTAAACAACCATGATAGAGTAAAAAACATGAAGGAAATGGCAAAAATTAGTGAAATTGTAATTTTACCTTTTGGGATTGCTGCTCAGGGTTTGATTTATAAAACTTGGTACAAATTTTCACAAGCGGGAAAAAGCAATGAAAAACTTTTGAAGATTATCAGTATTTACAACGAATCAGTAAAGTTAGATGATAAATTGAGTATTGAATTTATTATTAAAATTACTGGTGTGAACGAGAAAAAAGCTGAATTTATTAAGCAATATTGTATCAAGTCAAAATTGTTAGGCCATAGCAATTACAATGATTACGACTTGATATTGGCTTTAAAAGCCTGTGCTGAATAAAAGTTTAAGTTTTTATAAAGTAAAAATATTATAAATTTGAAATATGAAATTGCTCAAATTTATTTTATTATCTAGTTTACTATTACTGTTGTATACCTGCGAAAAAGAAAGTAATAATACAATAAAAATTGAAACAAAAATAGATTCAGTAAATATTCAAAACGCCTACTCAATAAAGTGTGATAGCTTATCCAATTTTTTTTATCAAATGGTTGGCGAAAATAGCAACTATTTTATAACAACTAAAATTAATGAAGATATCAATATTGATACATTAAATAGTATTTTGAAAGAATGGCCTTATATTTCAATAACCTATAAAGAAAACTTTGACACTTCGTTTTTAAAGAAAAATTGTCCTGATTACAAATTAAGTGATTTTGCATTTTATCATTTTATTGAGTTGGTATCATATAAAATAGATTCAAATGCTTATGTATTTAACCAATCAGGTTTTTTAAGACAAGCTCCTTTCAATTATTGTGGAACTTTAATTGAAACAATAAATGGTAAAACTTTGGAGGTACGAGTTCCTAAAAATTTTACTGTGATTTATGATAAAGAAGTAATAATTGATTATGGTAAAAGATGCTCTGGCTCTGTTTGTCAAATAGGTTGTGCTGCATATTTAAAAAGAATAGAATACAAATAAATCAACTATTTCTTCTCATAAGTTAGTTCCAAATCACTTACAATTTTATTTTGCATTACATGCATTTTTACAATTTCTTCTACTCTATCAATAGTTACATTACCATAATAAGTTCCTTCGGGGTAAATAACTAAAGCAGGTCCGTTTTTACATTCATCTAAACAGCCGGCACGTTGCGCTCTTACTGTACCTTGCAAGCCATTTTCTTTTAGCACTTCTCTAAATTTGTTTACCAATTCCATTCCTCGCACTTCACCACAGCAAGTTTTTCCTTCTGCTTTTTGATTAGCGCAAATAAATATGTGTTTTTCGTATTTCATGTTTTTAAATATTGTTAGATTGTTTTTAAAAGGCTGCGATTTAAGCTTTAAAAATTACATTCCTAAAATAAAAATAGTAGGTTTTTTATGCAAATCTATTTTTTGTTTAGCCCAATCTTTGATGGTTTTAGTTTGAATCAATTCATCTTCGGCCGAAATATTGCATGCAATGCA
>CAISTO010000397.1 GCA_903888395.1 uncultured Bacteroidota bacterium
GATTTCCGGTATTACTATCGCAAGCAATAGTTGTTAAAATTAAGCTTGAAATAAGAATTCTTTTCATAAAGTATTTTGTTTTCGGCTTCAATATTAATAGATTTTTTTTGTTTTTGGTTATCAATTTGCATTTCGACAAGCTCAATGACCGACAAGGTCAAGGAACTACAAAATTATTCCATTAATCCCCTACCCGTTTTGATAATTTTATCTTCTTTGCGTAAATCCAATTGAATTTTATCCAATACTCCATTCATAAAAGTGTGACTATTTGGACTGCTATAAATTTTTGCTATTTCCAAATATTCATTGATACTTACTTTAACTGGAATTTGGTTAAATAGGGTAATTTCACACATGGCCATTTTCATTAAAAGCATGTCAACAGTTGCAATCCTATCCGCATCCCAATTTTGAGTTTTAGAGCTAATTAATTCTGTTAAATGATCTTCGTGTTCCAAGGTTTTAAAAAACAAATCAGACACAAAATTAGTGTCTTCAAATTTATCGTTATAAAACCCATTTAAAATTTCTGGTTGTTTGTTCTGTTTAATGGTAGAAAGCGTTTTTTGAAAAGCCATTAAAGCCATCACATCATCGTCTTCCCAATTAATGAATTGTTGTTCCATGTAATCGTTAAAAACTTCACTATCAGCAACCAAACTTTCAACTATTTCAAGTAAAATTTGTTTTTCGGCAAAAATAGAAAAGTCACCATCTTTTGTTGCCGCTGCAAGGGTTTCTAATTCTTTTATCTCTGTAAATATTTGACGGAAGAAATCTGCACTTTTGCTCCAATCAAATTTACTCGCTTTTATTTTTTCTTGTAAATTCAAGTCATTTTCAAACATGGCAATTGCACCATTATCGTGAATAGCTTTGATAAAAGCCAATTGTTCTGGCTGAGGAATGTGTTTGTTTTCTTGAATTTCAATTTCTTTTCCTAAAAAGAATTTGAACTCAATGATGAACGACAATAAAAAAATGTAAACATCGTAAGCTTTGTCTAGTGATTTAACAAGATTCTTTTGTGCAACAGCTCTACTTGAGCTTTGATCTTGTTTGTAAGCATATAATGCTTGGAAAGTTTTAATCCTTAAAAAACGTCTGAATAGCATAGCTATTATTTGTGTATGTATGCTAATTGATTTATAAATTCACTAGGCTTAGCAATACAATTTTTTTTAATTTACCTAAAGAACAATTTTATTATAATAAAAAGCTAAGTTTAGCAAAATGCTAAACTTAGCTTTTTAATTTTATTAGTAAGTTGAACCAACTCGCATCATGTCTTTGATGCGTTTTTCTGCTAATTCAGTGGCTGCTTTTTGCGTATGAACTTTGTCCTTTTCCGATTTTTGAAAAATAGCTAAAGTAGTATCATAAATTTTTTCAGTATTAGCAAAAGCCGTTTCACGGTTATAGCCAATATGTTCTTGGTAAACATTGATTAAACCACCTGCATTAATTAAAAAATCAGGAGCATAAGCAATACCTTTTTCCATAATCATTGGACCATGAATGTTTTCGTCAGCTAATTGATTATTTGCTGCACCAGCAATTACTTTACATTTTAATTTATTAATATTTACTGAATCTAAAATGGCTCCCATTGCACAAGGTGCAAAAACATCCACATCTAAACCATAAATTTCTTCACCAGTTACGATAGTTGCGCCAAAATCTTTGCTATATTTCTTTAGAATTTCTTCGTTAATATCAGTAATAAATAATTTAGCACCTTCTTTGTGTAAATATTCAATTAAATGACCACCAACTTTTCCAACACCTTGAACCGCAATTTTTTTACCTGATAAACTATCAGATCCAAAAGCATGTTTTGCAGCTGCTTTCATACCAACAAAAACACCATAAGCAGTTACCGGGCTTGGATCTCCTCCTCCGCCCATGCTTTCTGGTAAACCAACCACATGGCTAGTTTCCATGTTAACATATTCCATATCGCGAGTAGTGGTATTAACATCTTCTGCGGTAATGTATTTACCATTTAAATTTTCAACAAAACGACCAAACTTACGCATTAAAGCCTCAGTTTTAAGCGTTTTTGCATCTCCAATAATTACAGCTTTTGCACCACCCAAATTCAATCCTGAAATAGAGGCTTTGTAAGTCATTCCCCTACTTAAACGCAAAACATCGTTTACTGCATCTGCTTCACTTGTATAATTCCATACGCGTGTTCCACCTAAACCTGGTCCTAAAACAGTATTATGAATAGCAATAATTGCTTTTAATCCTGTGTACTCATCCTGGCAAAAAACTATTTGCTCATGATCGTGCTGTTGCAATTGAGAGAAAATATCTGACATGTTTATATTAAATTTTAAAGGCTGCAAAAGTATGTTTATTTTTCACATTTCATAGCTGAAAAATCAAAGGAAAAAACTGAGCTTTTATTGTTAAGAAATCAGACATCTTTCAAATAATCGGAAATATAATTACATTTGTACTTTATTTAATTAATGGACCCAAATTATACAATCATTATAATCAGCATTTTGTTTTCTGCTTTTTTTGCAGGCACTGAAATTGCTTTTATATCTTCCAACAAATTATTAATAGAATTAAAAAGTAAACAAGGAAGCGTTACATCTAATATTCTTTCTAATTTTGTAAATAATCCTTCCAAATTTATAAGTACTACGCTGGTTGGAAACAATATAGGCTTAGTTATTTATGGTATTTCAATGGCTGAAGTTTTAGATCCTATTCTTAAAAATTTAGTTCCATATTTAGAAACGCATCATTTCCTTTTGCTATTTTCTCAAACTATCATTTCAACTTTAATTGTTCTTTTTACCGCTGAATTTATACCAAAAGTACTTTTCCGCATTAATCCAGATTTAGTTTTGAATATATTAGCACTGCCGTTTTTGTTGTTTTATTATCTTTTTTGGCCAATTGTTCATGTCATAATTTGGCTTTCAAAAATAATTTTAAATAGCCTTTTAAAAATAAAATATATAGAATCAAATCCTGTTTTTAGTAAAATTGATTTAGACGATTATATCAATCAAGTAAGCGATAATGATAGAGATGACGATGTAGAAGTGGACACTGAAATGTTTAAAAATGCATTGGATTTTTCAAAATTAAAAGTTCGTGATTGTATGACACCAAGAACTGATTTAGAAATTATAGACATTACAGAAACCCCAGAAGTTTTATATAACAAATTTGTTGAAACAGGATTATCAAAAATATTAGTTTATGGAGGAACACCTGATAATATTATAGGTTATGTTCATCAAAAAGAAGTTTTTAAAAAGGTAGATTCAATAAAAGAAATTGTTTTTCCAATTGAAATTGTGCCTGCAACTACTTCGGTAATGGATGTTTTAAATAGGTTTAGTAAAACCCGTAGCAGCATTGCATTAGTTGTAAATGAATTAGGCGGAACTGCCGGAATTGTTACCATTGAAGATGTAATGGAAGAAATTTTTGGTGAAATAGATGACGAACATGATACTGAAACTTTAACAGAAAAAGTTTTAGGGGAAAATGAATATTTGTTTTCTGCCAGACTTGAAATTCATTTACTAAACACCAAATATGACTTATTAATTCCCGAAGGTGAATACAATACTTTAGGTGGATTTATAACTGCAAATCATGAGGATATTCCTCAAAAAGGGGAAAGAATTGTAATTGATAATTTTGAGTTTATTATTCAAAAATCGAGTGGTGCAAAAGTGGAAGAAGTAATACTGAAATTATTATCCAAAGTGGAATAAATACTTTATAAATTATTATTTTGATTTGGTAGTTACTAAATAAGTAAAAATTCCAAAAGCTAAAATTAACTTATATAAGTTTGGTAATTCTATCATTTTCAATATTTCATCAGGATTTCTAAATATCATCGGTGTTAACACCATAAACCCTGTAAAGGCTAGCGTAATGGCTATTATAATTAAACTTATTCTAACAAATTTATTTAAAATAATTCCAAAACTACTAACGCATATAGTGGCTCCCACCAATAATACAAATACTTTGGAACCTTTAGGCAATGGTACATATACTGCCATATATTGATAAGCATATAAATGAAATGCTCCTATTGCTAAAAACAACAATCCAAATGCAATACGAACTATATTATAAATGATTTTCATATTATTTTTTAACTAAATAAAATCGGAATTACTTTTTATATGATTTTGCATATTGGAGAAATGAAGCGTCATTAGTTGCATTATATGCAATTTTTGCAAGTGAATCTACAAAAACTAAGTGTTGTTCATAATTCCCTTCAACATTAGCATCTATACTTCTTATTTCATCTCTTAATATATTATAATAAGCTATTTTTTTTCCTAATCCTTTTAAATGTTTATTTGCTAAAAAACATTTTTCCAGATTTTGTGGCGTTCCATCAGGTAAACTAAATATTTCTTGTTGATATAGTTCCTTTAAATATAAGTCTATATAGCGGGTATAACTTGGACAATTAAGTGCTTTTGGGTCATCGTTATTTACAATATTTAAAAAATCAAAATAACCAGTATCTAATGGAACTTCTTCCATTCTTATGCGTTTTTTCCAAAGGAAATATATTTTGTCATTTGCCCAATTATAATTGGTTTCATGTTCAAAATAATATTGAAAAGTGGAGTCTATTTTTTTGTTTTTAAAATAGTTTTTATAAAAATCAAATTGTTTATTTTTTCTTTTACCTATAAATACAGCATAATCAGGAGCAAGCATGTAATTACTTATCACAAAATAATTTCGCTTGGTAGTTGGCTCCCGATAAAATGTATCATTAAATATTTGCAGAAATTGATTGTATTTACCAATTTCATCATAGCTGGTAAGACTTACAGGCATTTCTTTACCTTTAAAATCTAGATTTATTTCATCACCTGGTTCCAAAAAAAAGTTGCGTGCAAATACAAGTTCCTTCGTTCCTAAATCAAAAAAACCTGGTTTGGACCAATTTAAAATTTCAAGTTTAAAACTTCCATCAGGTTTTAATTCACAAGAATCCGTTGCGATTTTCTCGCAAAAAAACAGACTCAATGAGTCTGTAAATTGATAAAAATAAATGATATTATTATTGGTAAGAGAAGGATCTATTTTCCCCTCAATAGTAACCTTTTGGGAAGAGGATTTATAAAAATTATTACATGAACTTATAATAAAAAAAAACAAAAAAATAAATAAGTTTTTTACTGTTACAATCTGCATAAATTTCTCTTCCCTAGGTAAATATTTATTAGTAAATTATAAAGAACGAATGTAAGTTATTACTTTCCATCTTTCGCTGTCACTTAATTTTTCTTTGTATGATGGCATTGGTTTTCTGCCTTCAGTAGTTTTCCAAAACAGCTCACCATCCGTTTTTTTAGCTGTTTCAGCCGATGTAAAATCACCACATGAAATGTCTATTTTTTCTGCTTTAGTTCCATCACCTTTTCCCTTTGCACCATGGCACGATTTACAATGTTGATTGTATAAATCTTTTCCTTCTTTAACTGCATCATCACCTTTAGATGTATTTTTTACTTTTACTGCTGCATCAGGAGCATTCCAAGGTTTTCCTGCTGGCTTTTGGGCAAATGCTGTTTGACTGAATAATAAGCAAGTTGTTGTTAATACTACACCTGCAAGTAGATTTTTTAGGTTTTTCATAAATTTTTATTTTTTAAATTGTTACTGTTTTTTTTCTTTTAATTTTAAATATTTGAAGGACTACATATATTAAAGTTCCCCAAATTCCTGTAATGATTGAAATAGATGCTACTATAAAATATATAGGCGCATTATCTCTTGATCCAGACAAGGAACGTTCTGCTTTTTCTAGTTTTGTTAAATCTTCTTTTACTCCAATATTTGTTTCACTTTTTATTTCAAATGAACCATAGTTCTCATCATCTTCGACCTTTGCCAATACTATTAATTTACCATCTGAGTTAAAAGGAATATTTGAGGGAAATTCAAAAGTAGCTATACCCGATTCGTCAGTTGTAACATCTTTGCCAATTGGCAATAATCCAAATAAACGCTGAACAAATAACTTAACTGTTACGTCAGCCACTGGTTTACCTTCAGAAACTACAAGTACATTACAAACGTCACTTGAATCAACTTTAGCAAAACTTAAAGTCATTGTTGCTTCTTTTTCTTGGGCCCCAATATTTAGGGTAAAAAAAACTCCGAGGCATACTGTTAAAATATATTTATATTTTTTCATGTGATTATTATTTATAATTTATAATTTCATCTTTACCTTCTAATTTGCCTTCTGCTACTTCCCAAACTGAAATAATTGGAAAGAAACGAGAAAAAAGTGTTACTATTAATAACATTGCGGCAAAAGTTGCTGCAACTATTGTCATTTCAACTAAGCTAGGGCTGTAATGTTTCCATGAATTGGGTACATCTTGAATTGGTAAATAAGGATGTGCTAAACCAGGAATTACAATTAAATAACGTTTGAACCAAGCAGCAATAACAACACCTATTGTTATAATGAATAATGGAAGTGGCTTTCTCATTTTAGGGAATAATGGTAAAATACCAGGAATAACCATTCCAAAAAGTATGACTGACCAATAAAAAAAAGCTTCATCACCAGTAAATAAACTTAATAAATGATTGGCATGTAAACCACTCATTTTGTATGCTGGTACTAAGTATTCATTGATGTTAAAATAAATATAAATAAACGACATCAATACGAGGGCTTTTCCTAATTTATCGAAATGCATTTCTGTTAAATACTTTTCTAAATTATAAGCTTTTCTAATTACAAATACAGCAACAACCATTCCTGCAACGCCAAGTAAAAATGCGCCTGAAACAAAGTATGCTCCAAAGTTTGTACTGTCCCATTCTGCTCTTAATGTAGTAGCAAATAACCATGCAGTTACAGTATGGATTGAAACCCCTAATGGAATTACTAATACTGTTAATATTTTCATGCTTTTTTTCAATATTTTCCATTGTTCAGCTGTTCCTTCCCACCCAAATGATAAAATTTCGTACATTTTCATTTGCCATTTTGGTTTACCCGTTAAATGGTTTTTGCAAGTAGAAAGAGAAGGAATTAAAGGAATAAACAGTAATATTAAACTAGTAACCAAATAAGTCATAATTACAATGATGTCCCAAACAATTGGCGATTGAATTCTTCCATGAAGTACCAAAAAATGTAATCTATCAGGCCTTCCCATTGCCGCAACAATACTTACTCCAGCAAGCATAATGGCTGCAACTGCAATAATTTCTGCAATTCTTGATAAGGGTCTGTACCATTCAAAATGTGTTAATTTTAAAACGGCCGACATCAAAACACCAATTAAACTAAGTGCTACAAAAAATACAAAATTTGAAATATAAACGCCCCACATGGTGTAATCTCTTAATGAAACTGTAACATACTTACTTTTTGATTCTTGGATATAATATGCATATATACCCAATATACAAACTGTAATTAAAAAGCCAATCCAAACTTTACCCCAAGTTCCAATTTTTTGAACTGGTTGTAGTAAATCGCTTTTCATAACCATATATTCTTCCTGTGTAAAGGTTTCAAATGTGGTTTTATCTAATGAAATATCATTTTTTATCATAATAATTTTTTGTTTAAAATGTTATTCTGCTTGGTTGTGAACTTCTGTTGCTTCTTCAAATGGAAATTGTCTATTAACAGGTGGTAAATAATAAACCCTAGGTTTTGTTCCTAACTCTTCAAACTGACGATAGCCAGCTCGTTTTTGAAGTAATTCACTTAACCTAAAAGTTTCCTCACCGTTGGTAACTGCATCTTCTAATTCATCTCCAAAAAATATAGTGCCATTAGGACATTCTGTTACACAACTAGGAAGAATTCCTTTTGCCGCACTTTCAGGACAAAAATCGCATTTTGAAACAGTACCTTCAGTTGATGGTGATGTACAACATTTATCTTGATCACTTTTGTGTGCTTCAGTAAATGCTACTTGTTCTGGTCTTCCAAAATTAAATGTTCGGGCTGAGTATGGACAAGCTGCCATACAAAACTTACAACCTATGCATCTTTCACTGTCAACTACTACTATTCCATCCGTTCTTTTAAAAGTTGCATCTACAGGGCAAACTTTAGTACAAGGAGGATTATCGCATTGGTAACAAGTTTGTGGAAACCAATAAGGTGCGGCCAACTCAGAATCTTGCATTCTTTTAACTTTAATATACTCAATTGGTGCTAACATGCCATGCATACTTTGACAGCCTTCAATACATTTTCTTTCATTTGCACAACGTGCAAGATCAATAACCATAATGAACTTCTTACCTGCAATTCCTTCGCGAATAGTATGTTCTTTCAATACTTGTTCCGAGGGATGATTAATCATACTGCTATCAACTTCCACCATTTTTCCGTCTGCAGTTAAAACCTTCACCATTTCGCCTGTTTTCTTTGGCTCTTCGTTGGCTAATGCTTTTACTATGCTTGCGCCTGCTATTACAGCACCTCCAGACAGTAAGCCTATTTTAAGGAAGTTCCTTCTACTTGATTCTTCGTTTTCGTTTTTCATAATCAAAATATTTTTGTTGATTAATTGTTTTGATTTACCTTATGTAAACAGTATAATTTATAATATTATTTACACATACAAAGATGTTTGATGAAGGGTTTTTCAAAAATGATTGGAGGCACCGGCTTATGTGACAGTTTTCAATTATTGCCATGACTATGGTCACTAATATACAATCATAAAAAAATTAAAAATAAAGTTTAAAAAAGCCATATTATTAAGATTTGTTTTTTACTAATTTGTTTTCTATTTATTAAATTAAAAAAGCACAATTAATCATAAGAATAATTGTGCTTTCAGCATCATAAAACGATGCAATTATTTTTTAAATATTAATCACCAAACCCAAATTGACGAGTAATATTAAAACCTAATAACCAAGCTGGAACAGATGTGTTTGTAAAGTCATTATAATTATATGCTTTAGCTTCTTGACTAAGAATTCCATTGGTATTACATAAAAATATTTGGAATTGATGGTATCCAGTAGAAAACTCAACACCAACGCCTAAATTAGGCATTGGCCTATGTGGTATTCCTGTAATGTTTTTAGGATTCATATCAATATCAGAAACGTTTAAAGGTAAATTATATTCCACCATAAATGAACCTTGTGGACTAAATTTATACCTACCAACGGCAGTAAATCCATACAAGTCGTGGTGCTTATATAATGAAGCAGAATCAACCATGTTATAATGCGTATAATTTAGGCCCGCTTGAACCGATATTTTTTTATTTATTTTACAAGCAACCATAATTTCATTATAAAATGATAACCTATCATTGTTATTGTTTTTATTGTCTTGGTTTAAAAAAACTTTATCATCAACAGTTGTGGCACCTACATTTCCAAAGTAAGTTATAGAAACAGGCATACCGCTTGTTTTTTGCCTTAAAATGGCATACTTCCAACTAAAGTCATACAGTTGTTTACTTTTAGTAGCTCCAATACCAATTGATAAATCTTTGGTTAATCCATAACCAATATATAAACGAATATTAGAAGGTGCATAAATACCATAAAGGTCTTTCACTTCATTGGCAACCCCAAATCTGTGTTGAATGGCCACGTCTAAAAATCCTTTATCATGAGTTTGAACAGTTTGATTATTAATAAACATACTGTTTTCAAAAGTAGCTTTTACCACTTCAGCAGCTGGCTTAGGTTCACTAGGTTCTTGTGCAAATAATAATGCAGGAACACATATTGCTAAAAGCAAAGTGATATTTTTTATAAATTGTGTTTTCATTGATTTTATTATTTAATTATTAATTGTTTTTTGCACCTTGTTGAATCCAAAGTTCAATTGCTTTTAAAGTACCTGCCGAAAGTTTTCCTTTTGGTGGCATTGGTTTTACAACATCTATTAATCTTTTGTATAATTTACTATTTGCAAATATTGTATCAGGCGTATCAGCATCAACATAACCTAATAAAGTTATTTGATCGTAGGCCTTAGTAGCTTCTAAAGTTGGAGGTGCGCCACCTGAAACATGGCAACCCGAACCTAAGCAATTGGTAGTAAAAATTGGTAAAACTGCATTTTTAAAACTGATAGGAACACTGGTATCAATTGGAACAACAATTTCCTTTGTAGTAAAATAGTCTTTCTCACATGAAGCCAAAAAGAGTATACCTATAATTAAGGTTGATATTTTAATTTTAGTATCCATAATTATTTAAATGATAAGGTTTCTTTTGCCGATCCAATGTGATTTTTGCCATCATTATCCATTAAAGCAACACCAAAAACATAGTTTTTATTGGTAGTTAAGTCAAACTGAACATCATCGGCATGATTAGTTTTTAGTTTTCGCTTAATTAGAATTTGATATTTTTTTGAATGTTTATTAGTAGAAGCAAACATGGCATTTGAAATATCGGTAGAAGTAACATTAGCTATGGTAGTAATATCGGCCGAGCTAGTACCAACGGCAGGAGTTGTTAAATAATAACCAGGAGTGCCAGATAAGCCTCTTAAATAAGCAACAATATCGTCTCTTTCTTGGGCATTTAAAGTACCCCAATAACCACTCATATCAGCTACATTATCCATAGCATCTATATAACCAGCTCTTGATTTTTTATTATTGCCAATTGAATTTATACCAGCAGCTTCCGCACCAATTCCATTTAATCCATGGCAAGACTCACATCTGGCCAAATAAATTGCATCACCAGTAACAGCATTACCTTTCATTGGAGTTTTGTTAAGTAAGTAATAAGAAGGATCTAATAAAGTTTTTGTACCGTTAGGTAAAGTTATACTTTGTTCTGTTCCATCCCATTCATAAGCAGGACCAGAACGATTGCTTGACCCTATTGAATTTCGAGTAGCAAAACTACCACCAGCATCATGACTAAAACCTGTAGCAGTAGCAGTCATATCGTGAGCATATCCTAATGGAGAAGAAGTGGCTAAACTCCAATTCCAAATGTCAACAGTACCAGAATTAGGAGTCATAACAGCGGTACTACCCGTTCCATGGCAACTTGCTTGACAGCCAACAGTGGCAAAAGTTCCTGTAGGACCAACAGCGTTTGCTATCTCAAAAGCCAAAGCCAATTTATCACTATTGCGTTGGGAAGTCCATTCAGTAGCCGATTCTGATGGTTTTAAAGGATCATATCTTCCATTAAATAACCACGAGTGTTGTGAAGCATTTACAGTTGAATCGTACCATTCGGCAAGTATATAAACATAATCTGCATCGTAACCCGCTTTTAAAGTTAATTTTGAATCTCCACCTTTACTAAAAGTTGTTAATCCACTAAATGTATTTGTTAAATTTAAAGCACCATCATCATAAAGCAAACCAGTGCTTAAATCTTTTGCGTTCACTGTTAAATAATTTGCAGTTTTCCAATATGCTGAAGCAATTGTATTAGGAGCTGTATTTGTAAAATAGGCTTCCAATGTTGTAGATGGTTGTGAAACTTTTGGTGGAGCTTTTGGAGGAAGAGTATAATTATAGTCTTTTTCGCAAGCACCAATTAATAGTAAAATCAAACCCAAAAACAAAAAGTTTTTATAAAAATTATTAATCATTTTATTGTTTTTTTAAAATTTTATTGGTTAAAAAAAAGGGTTATATTTTTCTTAAAAATATGAAAAACATAACCCAGTTCAAATGAAAAAGACTGATTGATGAACACCAACAATCAGTCTTTATAATATTTATTATTTACAAATAAAGTCGAGCGAAATTGGGTTCACAGAATTCTTAACTGAAACGGTAAAACCATTAGTAAGGTAAGTGTAATTATTTTTGTCTTTGTATTGAGCAGCTACAAAATATTCACCAACACCTAAACCTTTTACACTGAAATTTCCAGCAGAATCGGCTTGCCAAAATTGATCAAAAACTTTAGTAGTAACATTACTTGCAATTTTAATGGTAGCAAATGGAGCAGGTACTGCCGTTGCTGATAAAGCAAAATCTAAATATTTTACAGTACCTTTTATTAATGCTTGTCCATCGGATACAGACTTATTTACTTCAACAGTTTTAGTTTCTTCTTTGGTACAAGAAGCAAACATAAATGCACTTACTGTTAAAATTGAAAATATTAATTTATACGTTTTCATACTTTTCTTTTATTATTTATTGATTTATTAAATGTTTTGATTTATTTACCTAAAAACTATTGGTGTGATTTTGAGAATACCATATTTGCATTAATAAACATTTGATCGGCCACCGAACCAGAATAAGTTCCATAAGTTTTATTTATTAAAAAAGCAGCATCAGAGTTCGCTTTTTCAGCAGCAGTTGGTTTTTTTAAGTATAATTTTGTAGCCGTTTTGTCAAAATAATCAGATCTAAGGAAACTGAACGAGGCACTAAATCCGCATCTTAATGTTCCCGCAGGACCTCCAGCAGTTAAGAAATCGTATGAACCATTATAAGATAAATAAACATTAACAGGTTTTGTAATAGGGTCTCCATCATTTTTACCAGGTGTATTATGTAAATATCTATTAAAGGTAAAATCAGCTGTAAATACATAACCATTACCTTGTTGTTTCCAAGTTCCAGGTTGTGCCACTAACCAACAAGTATCACTTGTAGGGTCAACCACTCTTCTTGTAGAATCCATAAATTGAGTACCCATGTAGCTTTGTCCACATTGAATATATCCATCTCTACCTGGCTCGCTAGTGTTCATAGTTGATACAAGTACATAGAATTTTAAATAATTTTTTGAAAGGTCGTTTGCATTGAATCTGAAGTAACAAGGAGGTCCCTGTGTATTTGGGCCAGTTGACCAAAACTGATCTGCAGGATATTTTTCGTTAAAGTTCAAATTTTTCAATTGAACACCTTTTGACATAGGAGTATGCAAACCACCTAATTTATTTAAAGGAACTGAAAAATCTGGTACAAAATGGAACTCACCAAAACGGCCAGTTAACCATGTGTCAGAAAAATCAAAATAACGTGATTTCCAATTTACATTACTGTGAGATTTTTCATTATTAAAGGTTGTATCAAGTACAAAATTTAATGGAACTGGAACATCTGAATTAGGAACAATTACACTTTCTACTAGTGCATCTGTTTTGTAAACGGTGTCAACATTTGTTTTAGTGCAACTTTGCACAAAAACAGTAAGGCTAATTGCAAATGCAACTAGAAAAATGGATGCGTTGTGTTTCATAATAGTTGATTTCATTTTTTTTGAATAATTATATTTTTTTTAATGTAAATAAGTCACTTTTATCTTTTTCTATTCTGTGCATTATTTACCCTACAAAGATGTGTAATGATTAATTTTTCAAAAATGACCTGAGATATTACCTAATGTGACAGTTTTTATGTTATCCGATGACTATCGTCATGGATAAAAAATTAAGCGTTTAATGCTTTTTATAAATCACAATGATTAAGAAAAAAGGAATATTAAAACTTACTCGTTTTAAATTAATTAGGATCAAAATAATTCACCTAAGCGCAACTAAATAATAAATCCTAAGTGAGAATGTTAAATTGTATATCCAAGTAAAAATTTAAACTTAAAAATATACTTTTAAAACGGATTATTTTAAAGGCATTGGCATTGAATATAACTATTAAATTACTCTTATATAGTTATTCTATTTTCAATGGAATGATCCTAAAAATTGCTGATGCAAAGTAAAAACTTGTTCAATGAGTGAGGTTTGTTCATCATTTATTATTTCATAATCAGCTTTAGCCAGTTTTTCTTCTTGGCTTAATTGATTATTCATTCTTGATAATACTTGTTCTTTTAAAATGGAATCTCTTTGCATGGTTCTGCTAATTCTTAATTCCATTGGAGCAGTTACTACTATAAATTTATCTAGTTTTTTATAACTGTCGGTTTCAAACATTAATGCCGCTTCTTTTATAATGTATTTAATGTTTAACTGTTCTTTTTCTAGAATCCAATTTTCAAAATCTTTAAACACTATTGGGTGAACAGTTTGATTCAATTGAGTTAATAAATCTTTGTTATTAAATGCAATATTTGAAATATGTTTTCTGTTTAGATCACCTGTTTCCGAGTAACTTTCATGACCAAAAAGCAACTTTACTTTTGTAATCATATCAGCATTTGAAATCATTAATATTTTTGCCCTTTCATCGGCATTATATATTGGCACGCCAAGCTGTTCAAATATTTTACATACGATACTTTTACCCGATCCAATACTTCCAGTAATACCTATTTTTTGCATTTTAAATTCCAATAAAACATAAGGATTAAGCTTAATATATTTTTTACGTTTAATTACTCCTCAATAATTTTTGAGACTAAGGTATAAAAATAATTTCCATCGTTAATTTTATAAGTACAATGGTTACTGATTGATCCATTTGATTCACATTTACAAGCAACCACTTTATTGTTTTCCGTAAAAAAATTACACTCATTACAAGCACCATTACTGCAAGTTTTCATTTCTGAATTTGTATTTAAATGAACAGTATTATTTACTATAGTTATACTTACAGCTGATTTACTATTTACATTTCCTTTGGAACCTAATAAAATTAAATATTTTACCTGACCTACTTTATCAATAAAAAAAGTATCCAATTTTCTTCCATCTCCAAACGTACGCAAATAGGCAACTTTCAATGCTCGTTTGCTTTTATCGTTCATTTCAATTTTATCATTTGAACTGATGGTGCCAATAGCAATTTGCTGGCAAAACGATTGTTTTATCGCAAAAATAAAAAATAAAATAAGCAAATAATTTCTAATCATTTTAAACCAAAATATGAGCTATAAAATAAGCACTTGCGGCTGCGGCTGCACCAATTCCTAAAACTTTAAATGCTCCAAATACAGGAGGCTGACCAATTATTTTTGTTTTAAAATATCCAAATATAAAAAGGCTAATGGCTGTAATGATACAACTATAAATTAATGCAGCATTGGTACTTAAACCAAAAATTGGAAAGTAAGCAGACAAAGGAATAATTCCTCCAACAATATAAGCAATACCAATTGCTGCAGCACTATTTCTGGCAGCATTCAAATTTGGTTTTTCAAGTCCAAGTTCAAATTTCATCATAAAATCAACCCAACGATCTTTGTCTTTTGATATATCTTCAACAATTAGATTTTGATGCTCAATACTTAAACCATAATCAGCAAAAACTTCAGCTACTTCTTGCTTTTCTCTTTCAGGGTAATTATCTACCTCAAAATACTCGCGCTGCAACTCACTTTTATAATGATCTATTTCTGTTTTCCCCGCTAAATATCCGCCCAAACCCATGGCTATACTTCCAGCCACAATTTCGGCAATACCTGCAGTTACAATAATATTATTACCTATGTTTGCTGCATTGGCTGCACCACTTAAACCTGCTGCTAAAGCAAAAGGAACAGTTAAGCCATCACTCATTCCAATAACTATATCGCGAACCAATTGGCTGCCCTCAAAATGTTTTTCTTCGTGCATGGTAATTTATTTAAAATAAAGTAGGTTGATCAGGTTTAGTAATTATTTTTTTCTTCACTTTTGGAACAACTGGTTTATCATCTTCTTCATCATCTGCCAATAATTTCTTCACTAACTCCTGCTCTTCTTTTATAAATTCATCATTGAATAATTCGGCTTGAATAATTGCATCTTCCGTATTTTCTTCCTGTTTTATTTCTTCCTCTATTTCTTCTTCAGCAGCTATTAATTCAATGCTTAAAATTTCATTACTTCCTAATTTATTACCTATGGCTTTCCAACCTTTTACGTCAATAAATTCGGCTAAATTAATGGTTTGTTCGGTTGAATCTTTTTTAGTTTTTCCAGTTAATAAAGTAATTTCAGGCAACTTTAAATCAGTAGCCACTAAGCACATATTTTTATCACCTTCAGTTATAAATAGAAATTTAGAATTAATGGTTTTAGTTTCTATCAAAAAGCGTTTTACATAATATGTTTTTTGCTTCGCATCATAATAAACGGTACTTAAAGGTCTATCTGCTTTAAATTTATTAATAAACAAAACGTGCGGAGCGTCATAATGATTGGTTAGTTCAAAATTTGTTAATTCATAATTTCCATCTTTATAAATCACCAAAATTAAATCATCGTTGGTATAACTTCCAATTGATTTACCTCTTCCATCACTATTTAACCTACCTATTACATCGTCATACCAAATATTTCTTCCACCAATGGTGCTAATTCCTTTGGTTTTTTGCTTAATTGATTTTACTAAATATTTTGACAATGTATTACCTTGAACCCCTCTTCCTTTGATTGCCAATTCGGCAAAATTATAATCAAAAACTAATTTACGAGCGTTGCTCAATGGACTTAAAGTTACACTTACTATTTCAGCCTCACTATTAGGATTTGCTGTAAAGTAAAGCACTTTTGAATTTGGACTACCTAATGTTAAATCGTATTCTTTATCGCGGGTAATTCCTGATACATTGAAGCGTTTGGAATAACTTACTTTAGTTTTCCCATCAATATAAATCATATTGTAAGTCATGCGGTCATCACCTTTTTTAAACACATAAGCGTATAAAATATCTTTGCCCACAAATGCTTTATCCTGCACTTTACTTACTTGCATTTTACCATCTTTTTTAAACACAATTACATCGTCTAAATCAGAACAATCACAAATGTATTCATCTTTTTTAAGTCCAGTTCCTACAAAGCCTTCTACCCTATTGATATATAATTTTTGGTTAGCAATGGCCACCGTTTTTGAATCAATATTATCAAATGTTTTTATTTCCGATTTACGCTCACGGCCTTTGCTATATTTCTTTAAAAGGTTTTCAAAATACTTAATGGCAAATAGTTTTAAGTTTGCTAAATCATTTTTTATTTGCTCTAATTCGGCCTGAATTTTAGCAATATAATCGTCAGCTTTAAAACCATCGTATTTTGAAATTCGCTTGATTTTTATTTCTGTTAGTCTTAAAATATCGTCTTCATTTAATTCACGAATAAATTGTTTTTTAAACTTATTCATGCCACGCCAAATGGTGTCAATTACGTCTTCAAAAGTTTCACATTCTTCAATGTCTCGGTAAATTCTGTTTTCAATAAATATTTTCTCGAGTGAGGCATAATGCCAATTTTCTTCTAATTCACCTTTTCTAATTTCAAGTTCTCTTCTAAGTAATTCTAAGGTGTTATCGGTGCTAATTTTCAACAACTCATTTACAGGCATAAAATGAGGTTTATCTTGAATAATTACGCAAGTATTTGGCGAAATAGAAATTTCGCAATCAGTAAATGCATACAATGCATCTATGGTAATATCGGGTGAAATTCCTGGCGCTAATTGTATTTCTATTTCTACATCTTTAGCGGTGTTATCAATTACTTTTTTTATCTTAATTTTATTGTTGTCATTGGCTTTTATAATGCTTTCAATTAAACTAGTAGTGGTAATTCCATAAGGAATATCTTTGATAAATAAGGTCTTTTTATCTGACTCCTCAATTTTAGCTCTGCACCTAATTTTACCACCTTTCATTCCTTGATTGTAATTACTTACATCAATGGATCCACCAGTAGGAAAATCGGGAACTAAATCAAATTTTTTGCCTTTTAAGTAATCAATAGATGCTTCAATTAATTCAATAAAATTATGAGGTAAAATTTTAGTAGCCAATCCAACCGCAATACCTTCAACTCCTTGAACTAAAAGCAAAGGAAATTTCATTGGCAATGAAATAGGTTCTTTCTTACGTCCATCATAACTACTTTGCCAGTAAGTAGTTTGTCCGTTAAAAGCTACTTCTAAAGCAAATTTTGATAATCGAGCTTCAATATAACGAGCCGCGGCAGCAGAATCACCCGTTCTAATATCACCCCAATTTCCTTGGCATTCCATGAGTAAATCTTTCTGACCAATGTTCACCAAAGCATCGCCAATAGCGGCATCTCCATGCGGATGATATTGCATGGTTTGTCCAATAATATTGGCTACTTTATTAAAGCGGCCATCGTCCATTTCTTTCATGCTATGCAATATTCTGCGTTGAACAGGTTTTAAACCATCTTCAATTGCAGGAACTGCACGTTCTAAAATAACATAACTAGCATAATCTAAAAACCAATCCTGGTACAATCCACTAACTGGCGTTACGTGATATTCGTTATTAACGGGTATTTCGTTATTATTGTTATTTAACTCGTCCATCAAAAAAATTTCTATTATTTAAAAGCTAACAAATTTATTTAAAATATTCATGGAAGTATCCACAATTTTTCAATTGTTATTCATATTTGAAGCAAATTTGTTCAGATTTAATGTTTATATCAGTCTGTAACCACAAAAAAAAAGCTTAGTTTTCACTAAGCTTTATTGGTAAATATTTTAAGTCGTTGGCCTTTTTTTAGTTTAGTACCTTTAATTCTATTCCACTTTTTAAGCTGTTTAACAGTAACATTGTATTCATTGGCAATACTTGCCAATAAATCTCCTTTTCTTACTCTATAAAATATTTTATCAGTAACTTTTAACTCTTTAACTTTTGAATTTGCTAATGCCATTAATTGTTCATCGGCTAAGTTTAAGTTTTCAATGTTATTAACTGAAGCAAATTTTATAATTTTATTATAAGGTAAAGTAAGTGATACTTTATTTGCTGTAAATGGAATATATCCTCTTCTAAGCGATGGATTCAATTGTTTAATTTCATCAACTGAAATATCTAATGCCATTGACAATTGTTCTAATGAATACCTGTTATCAACTTGAACTGTGTCGGTATGGTAATTTAAATCTAATTCAGCAGGATAAATATTGTGTTCCGAAGCATAATTCATGGCATAAGTAGCGGCAATAAATGCAGGTACATATCCACGAGTTTCTCTTGGTAAATAAGGCATTATTTCCCAAAAACTTCTTTTACCTCCACTTTTTCTGATAGCTTTATTTACATTTCCCATTCCGCAATTGTAACTAGCAATTACTAATAACCAATCGCCATAAACGCGGTACGAGTTTTTAAAATACATAACAGATGCTTCAGTTGATTTAATAAAATCACGTCTTTCGTCTAAATTACTAGTAGTTTTTAAACCATACATATTTCCGGTAGGAGCCATAAACTGCCACATTCCGGCAGCGCCAACAGGACTAGTAGCAGCATGATTCAAAGCTGATTCAATAACTGCTAAATATTTCATTTCTAATGGGATTCCTTCCCTATCAAAAATTTCTTCTATGGTGGGAAAATATAATTTCGATAAGGTAAGCACTTTAGCTAATAATTTGCGCTTACGAACTGTATATAAATCAATATATGGTCTAACTTGATCATTATAATCTAAAGGAATTTCTGTTTCTAATAAACTCAAACGTGTTTTGATATCTTCATTAGAATAAACGGGTACTTCATTTTCCTCAAAACCATAAATATTCAAATCACCTTGCCAAACTATTGGAAATAATTTATTCCTCAATTTAACTGTGTTCGAATCTACGGTAGCTAAAAAAATAGCATTGTCACTCAATACAGTTTGAGCACTAATACTATGAGTAGCAATTATACCAATTAGAATGAAAATTATTTTTTTTAACATTTAGATTAATTAAAGAAATCAAATATAAAGATAAACGATGTTCAATACTTTTTTATTATAAACAGATTTTTGTATTTAGATAATTAAAACAGACAGTTTTAATTATCTGCTTTTAAATTAATTTTACCTGAAGTAATTCTAATTGTAGATGTATCTGTATCTATGGCTAAAGTTCCACTTAAGTTAGCAGTAATTATGCCGTCTTTTACGTATTGCAATTTAGTAAACTGTGTTAGTAATGGAATTTGAGTAGCCAATGTATTCACTGTGCTATAAACTTTTCCTGATTCATTGGTATATTTCACATAAGAACCTACAGATTCTGAATTTAATGCATAACTTAAATTATCTGTCCAACCATTGATTGGTTCTTTAAAATTAAATTCAATTTTAGGATTTTCTTTATCCGTATTATTTGCAACAATCAATAAATAATGATCGGCAGTTGACTCATCTCTGTATACTGTTAAATTAGTAAAAACTTTATTGATACCATTATAATTAGCGTTAATATAATAAGTACTTCCTGTTGTACTAGTTGTAGAAGTGGTACTCGTTGTTGAAGTGGTAGTAGTAGTTGCAGGGGGTGTATTTATCTTTTCCTCACAAGCAAAAATTAATAAAGTAGACAAAACTACCATTGATAAAGTTATTTTTTTCATTTTTTAAATTTAGTAGCGCAATTGTATTGTTTTTTAATGACAAATAAAAATAAAAATCCCGCTTAAAGGCATACCACACCTATATTTTATAAAAATTTTACAAAACAGAAATACAATAAATTTATTTAAACCTTTTAAAAATTGTAAAACTATATTTAAAGTAAAAACAAAAAGCCCACTTTTGGTGGGCTTTTTATGTTATATAGGAATAATTTAAAATTTATCCTTCTACTTGTTGTTGCATTTTTTGTTTGTATGCTGCACGAATGCTTTGCATACGATTTTGAATACATGGTTTAATAAAAGCTTGGCGTGCGCGTAATTCTTTTACAACTCCAGTTTTTTCAAACTTCTTTTTAAATTTCTTTAACGACTTATCTAATGATTCGTTTTCTTTTACGTTAATATATATCATATCCCTTAACACCTCCCTTCATTGGGTGCGCAAATGTAAGATTATCAATTAAAAAAACAAGCTATTTTTTTACAATAATAAAAACATCCTCGTCATCACGTTTCATCAAGTACTTTTCTCTTGCATATTTTTCTAAATTTTTTGCATTTGAAAACAAGTTTTCATGGTCGTAATTCAGTTTTTTTATTTCTGTTTTAAAATATTCATTTTCTTCTAAAACCTTGTTATACTTACCTTTTTGCTCCCATTGGTTAATTAATCCGTTTCGTTCATTAAATAATAGTATAAATAAAAACACAGCTATTGCCGCTGCGTATTTATTAAAAATATAAACATAATATTTAACGATAAAATTTTTCAATTCCTATTAATTTTTATTGATTTGATTTACAATTATTTCTTTAAAAATTTAAAATCCATTCCAGGGAAATAAGCGTTTCCACCTAGTTCTTCTTCAATGCGTAATAACTGATTGTATTTTGCTATTCTATCTGTTCTACTAGCCGAACCAGTTTTTATTTGTCCACTGTTTAAAGCTACTGCTAAATCGGCAATGGTGGTATCTTCCGTTTCACCACTTCTATGACTCATAATGTTTGTGTATGAATTACGAGTTGCTAAATTTACAGTATCAATGGTTTCAGTTAAACTTCCAATTTGGTTTACTTTTACTAAAATTGAATTGGCCACACCTTGCTTAATCCCATCGGCCAAACGTTTTACATTGGTTACAAATAAATCATCACCAACTAACTGAATTTTGCTTCCTAAAGCTTTTGTTAATTCTGCCCAACCAGCCCAATCATCTTCATCTAAACCATCTTCAATAGAAATAATTGGATATTTATCGCACCAAGTTTTCCAATAACTCACCATTTCTGATGAGTTTAATTGTTTACCATCCGATTTTTTGAATGTATACAAACCAGTTTTTTTATCGTAAAACTCTGAAGTAGCAGCATCCATGGCAATGTAAACATCGTGACCCGGTTTAAATCCTGCTTTTTCAATTGCAATTAAAACTGTTTCTATGGCCTCTTCATTACTTTTTATATTCGGAGCAAAACCACCTTCATCGCCTACGTTTGTTGAATATCCTTTTGATTTTAAAACCGCTTTTAAATGATGAAAAATTTCAGTTCCCATTTGTAATGATCTTCCAAAACTATCAGCACCAACTGGCATGATCATGAATTCTTGAAAATCGATAGAATTATCGGCATGAGAACCACCGTTTACAATATTCATCATTGGAATTGGAAGTGTGTTTGCATTCACTCCACCCACATAACGGTACAATGGCATATTTGCTTCAATGGCAGCTGCTTTTGCGCAAGCTAATGAAACAGCTAAAATGGCATTTGCACCCAAATTTGCTTTATTTTCTGTACCATCTAAAGCTATCATGGCCGCATCAATATTGTTTTGTTCAAACACATCAACGCCTAAAATAGCATCAGCAATTTTATTGTTAATATTTGCAACAGCATTCAAAACACCTTTGCCCATATAAACAGCTTTGTCGCCATCACGCAACTCCACAGCTTCATGTGCGCCAGTAGAGGCTCCACTTGGAACTGCAGCTCTTCCCATTGCACCATCTTCTGTAATTACATCTACTTCTACTGTTGGATTGCCTCTTGAATCAAGAATTTGTCTAGCTTTAATTTCTACAATTGAACTCATTTCTTTAAAATTTTTTATGTTTACTTAAAAATGCAACTTATTTTATTTTTCAATAAGAATAAAATGCATGGTTTATTAATTCATTATTTTCACAAATTCATCGAACAAATACCTGCTATCGTGCGGACCAGGAGCTGCTTCGGGATGGTATTGAACTGAAAATGCTTTTCTTTTTTTTAATTTAATTCCCTCAATGGTTTCATCATTTAAATTAACATGTGTAATTTCAATGTTTGTATTGTTATCTACGTCTTTTGCCTTTACTGCAAAACCATGATTTTGTGAAGTAATTTCACATAAACCAGTTTGTAAATTTTTAACCGGATGGTTCAAACCTCTGTGTCCGTTAAACATTTTAAATGTTTCTAATCCTTGACTTTCTGCCAATATTTGATGACCTAAACAAATCCCAAATAAAGGCACACCAGCATCAACTATTTGTTTAACAGTTTCTACCGCATAAGGCATTACGCTTGGATCGCCAGGACCATTTGAAATCATAAAACCATTGGGTTTAAATTTCATCATTTCCTCAAATGAAGTATTACAATTAAAAACTGCTAAATAATTATCTCTTTCGGTTAGGCAACGTAAAATATTTTTCTTTACACCTAAATCCAACACCGCAACTCTTCTTGCAGCATCTTCATTTCCTACATAATAAGTTTCGGCAGTTGATACTTTGCTGGCAAGCTCTAAACCTTCCATGGAAGGCACTTTTGCTAACTCAGCAGTTAATTCTTCAATAGATTTTTCTTCCGATGAAATGATGCAATTCATGGCACCTTTTTGACGAATATGACGAACAATTGCTCTGGTATCAACATCAGCAATTCCGACCAAATTATTGATTGAAAAATACTCTTGAATGGTTTGGTCTGCTAATTTTCTATCGTGAGTTACATTAAAACTTTTACAAACTAATCCAGCAATTTTGATGTCATTGCTTTCAATTTCATCGTTGTGAATGCCGTAATTTCCAATATGTACATTGGTTTCTACTAAAATTTGTCCAAAATAACTTGGGTCTGTAAAAACTTCTTGATAGCCCGACATGCCTGTGTTAAAGCATATTTCGCCATAAGTAGTTCCAATTTTACCGATTGAAGTTCCTTTAAATACAGTGCCATCGGCTAAAAGTAACACTGCTGGAAATTTGTTTATTAACTTTGTCAAAGTGGTTTGGGTTTTGGCAAAAGTAAACTTTTTTAACTTTTTGCCAATTGATGTTTCTCAATCATTGTCCACAAATTATACTAATTCTTTGTGAAGGCTTGTTTTTGTTCTGTTTATAAATAATAATATAAAAATGATGGTATAAGCCACACCCAATTGGGTAGTTAAAAATGCTTCAATGAGAAAGGCCATGGAAATAACCAGAAAATGCGCTAATAAATTCATATTCTGAAAATCTGAAATAATTGAAAAATAAAAGGAAGTTAAAAATATCAATAATCCTATCATTCCAATGGAAGCCAAATAAAACAAAAACTGATTATGAGGAATTATTTTTTTAGTAACATCAGGGTATTTTTCTGCAAATATTTGATTGTTTAAATCTTCAATATCACCTAATCCACAACCCAAAAACCAGGAAGAATTTTCAGTAATTTCAATGGCATTTTTATAGGAAATCATCCTACTTCCAAGCGATTGATCATTTGCACTTCCACCATTTTTATAATTATCAATGTCATTCTGCGTATTGGTTAATTTGTTTCTTACAGTTGGAGAAAACTTGAACGTAAACACAGCAACAATGGCACATAATACAAAAATTGAAAACGATAAAATATATTGTTTTTTAAGAATAATTTGCTCGTAAAAAACCAATAATACTAATCCGTAAAACGAAAACAGCCCTGCTCGAACTGAGAATATATGAAGAAATATAATCAGGAAAATGGTGATAAAAACGATAATTGACTTATAAAGTAAAACACTTTCATTTTTAAACGAATTGTATAATAAATAAATAGAAAAAGCACACATTAAACTAAATGTGGGATGATGACCAACCATGGTAGGCATGACCCTACTTTCTAAATAGGCTTGGTTTACTTCCGCTTGGTTATTAAAATAAAAAATCAATGCTTGAATAGCAGTAATAATTACACCTAAAACAAATGTATAAATAATAATTTTTTTTCTTTTTTCTGGTATTTCATCCATTTGAGCGTAGGCAAATGGCATGACCAAAAATGGAATTAAAATTTGTATTCTTAAGCTAAAATAGTTTAAATTATTTGAATATAAAACGGAAGGAATTACTGCCAAAATACTAATAATTAAGGCAAAAAGAGATTTAGAATTCAATAAGTTTTTGAACCAAAATTTTGGTTTTGCTGAAAGCAATCCAATTAATGTAAACCCAATCATAGCAATGCTTAACAAAGCTCTAAAATAATCGGTAGTAAATATTCCAATAACAGAAAGCCATAAAAAAAACAGCAATAAGTCGTTGTTATATTTTAAAAACTTTTCTCTCATTAATTTCTAGTTGTTTATTAATTCTTTTGCTGCTAAAATAACTTGTGC
>CAISTO010000398.1 GCA_903888395.1 uncultured Bacteroidota bacterium
CTTTGCATCAATTGTTTTTGCAAGCGCTTATTCATTCCTAATGAACTTGGCATTATTCCAGAACCACTGTATGGAATGTCCATAAATTCTAACAAACCTTGTATGGTTCCATCTTCGCCATTGGCGCCATGTAGCGCTAAAAATGCAAAATCAATTAACCCTTTTAAGTCTTCCGCTTTTAAAGTTTTGCCTAATTTTTTTATCAACGATTTCCCATTGTCAGCATGAGCCGATGCTAAGTTTTCGGCATAAACTTGCACTTCAGTTTTTTGGTTTTTTAAAGCTGAAACAGGCGGATAAAAATCACGAATAGAACCTTTGTAAATGAAGTGCCAATCGAGTAAAATAAAATTGTTAAAGCTATCGACAAATATGGGAATGGCTTCAAAAAGTGTTTTATCTAAATTATCGTAAACTGTACGTCCACCAGCAAACGAAACTTCACGCTCACGGCTATTTCCACCAAAAAAAATTCCTATTTTCATATCTTAATTTACTGCTTCCCGATTGGTCGGGTTAAACAACTTTCAAACGTAAAATAAAATAAATGGATTGACTAATATTATTTATATACGATGTTGATAAATATGAAGATTGTAAAGAATGTTGGATTATTAATTTTATTTATTAATTTAACTTTATTAAAACAAGATAATTACTAAATTGCAGAGCAAACAAACTGTTAAAGATTTATCAAGCCATAGGCATGAAATACATACTCGCTATTTTATTTTTTATACCAAATATAATTGCTGCGCAAAATGCAAATCAATATGCCGATGCGCTTACAGCGAAGTATGAGCATGATTTGATAAAAGCAACCCAATTACTAAAACCACCATTTTTAACTACAAAAAAAACAGAAGAAAATGGACGATTAATTGAATTTGATGGTTTTGGCGACAATGGTTTTCCAGAGTTTAAAACAACCTGTTCTAATATTGGCTTGGCAGCAACAGTTAATACCAATCAAGTTTGGCCGGGCGGGGTTTTGGGTTTAAATTTAACAGGAAATGGTTCTAATAAATTAGGCATGTGGGATGGCGGAGGAGTGAGAATTACCCACCAAGAGTTTGTGGTAAGGGTAACAAATATGGATTCTTCATCAAGTTTTTCAGCACATTCAAATAATGTAGCAGGAGTTTTAATGGCCTCGGGTATTGTTCCAAGTGCCAAGGGAATGGCTTATCAAAGCAATTTAAAAGCATGGAATTTTTCCAACGATAGGGCTGAAATGGCTTTAGCAGCCAATGGTTTATTGGTATCCAACCATTCATATGCCAACGCTGCAGCATGGATATTTTCAGGAGGCTATCAATATTGGTTAGGCGACACCACATTGAATGCTACTAAAGATTGGAAGTTTGGATTTTATGATACAAGAACCAAAGATTTTGACAGTATTTCGTGGGCAAATCCAAATTATTTAATTGTAAAAGCAGTTGGAAATGACAGAGGAAATTCGATGCCTGCTGGCACGCCACATTGGATTTGGAACGGAACTGCTTATGTATTATCCACTGCTAACAGAGACACTGTTGGCCCTTACGATTGCATCGTAACTTATGGAACTGCTAAAAATATTTTAACAGTTGGTGCAATAGATATTTTACCAAACGGATTTGTGTCGGCACCAGTAAATACATTAAGTTATAGCAGTTGGGGCCCCACCGATGACGGTAGAATTAAACCAGATATTGTTTGTGGAACAAACTCCACCTCCACTCCCACTAGCACCAACGATTCATCATACAGTAATTTGGGTGGTACTTCAGGTGCCGCTCCAGTTGCAACTGGTTCCTTATTGTTGGTACAACAGCATTTTTATAATTTAAAAAATAGATATATAAAAGCAGCAACTTTAAAAGGATTGGCTATTCATACTGCAACAAATTGTAAAACTACTTTAGGACCAAACTATGAAAGTGGTTGGGGATTATTAAACACTGCAAAAGCTGTTCAAACTATCAATGATTCTGTTAAAAACATCATCAAAGAATATAATTTATTAAATAGTGATACTTTTAAATTTATCATTTCTGTAAATGGATTAGATACTGTAAAAACCACTTTGTGTTGGACCGATCCACCAGCAATAGTTGGCGCACCAGC
>CAISTO010000399.1 GCA_903888395.1 uncultured Bacteroidota bacterium
CAAAATTACGAATGTAGTTTTGATAATTTTTAAAGTTCTTTACATACAGATATTGCGGGATAGAGCAGGGGTAGCTCGTTGGGCTCATAACCCAAAGGTCGGGTGTTCGAATCACTCTCCCGCTACCATTGAAAAAGCCTCAGTAAATTACTGAGGCTTTTTTGTTTTTATAACTTTTTATCATTCGACCTCTTTTGCTTGGAGTAAGGAAAAGGATTAAGGAACTTACAATTTATCAATCTCGATACTTGCTAAATATTTTGCCAATTGGTTCAACGATTAAAATATCTGTTAAGGATTGTAATAAAATACTTGATGAAAAATATGCAAACAAGGAAATAAAAAAATCACTTTCTCAAATTCAAAAAAATATCTTCTGTAAATAAATGATTAGATATTTTATCTTAACTGAAAATTAACTGGAAGATTATAATACGAACGCACTGTTTTACCCCCTTGTTTACCAGCATTCCATTTTGGCATTGACTTAACTACACGAATTGCTTCATTATCTAATCCTTTGTATCCTCCTGTAACATTTCTCTTTAAAACCTCTATATTACTTATCTCTCCATCATTTTCAATAACAAATCTTAAATAAACAGTTCCTTGAATTCCACCTTCCATTGCTTCTACTGGATACTTAATATACTTAGCAATAAATCTATTCAACTCTGCTTCTCCTCCAATAAAAGTTGGCATTTCCTCTATTATTGAATAAATTTGTTTATCAGTTGATTTATTCGAATTTACAGAATTATTATTTACTTCAGAATTAGAGGCTAGTTGTTTATCATTGTCCAATTTATCCTGCTGTTGTTTTGATGCAACGTAACGTTCTTCTTCACTATGCTTACTGCTATTTCCTTCTTTGTCAAAATATAAAATTTCCCCGACTTGGTTCCCGGCTTTAAAAGAAGCTTTCGTTTTAACATTTCCGTTTTCATAATATTCGGAATACTCACCTTCTCTTTTAAAGTTTTTAAACATCGATTTTGAAGCAATTGCTCCTCCTTCATAATATAAAACAATTTCTCCATCTGGTTTTCCAAACAAAAACGAAGACCTTTCTCTGATATCACCATTTTCATAAAATTTTTCACTTGTTCCAGAGAGTAAATATGAAGAATTATTACTTTTGTTAGGTAAAAATTGAAAATTTGCTTTCCACTCTCCAAATACTTTATAATTTTTTATTGATTTGACAATTCCATTCTCATAAAAAGTTGAATCAACATTTTCACAATCTCCGAAATAATCAGATTTAAATTTAATCTTTCCATTTGGATGATATTCTATTCGAAAATCGTTTTTAGGTATTCCATCTTGAAACTTATAAATTGCAATTGGTTTTTCCTTACTGCCAATTATAACATCTGCTTTCCAAATATATTTAAATGGTAATTTTATCCATGATTTTTGACCATTTGTCTTTAAATAACAAACCGTTTGATTTTCAATATCGAAAGGTTCAACTAATTGAAAAGGGTTACCTCCTAGATTACCATATCTCCCAATTCCTTCCGTAAAATAATTTATTACTTCATCAATATCAATAATATGATTACCATTAACAGAATAAATAGTTCCAGAAATGCTTAAATCGCCATTTTCATGGAATACTTCTAAATTCCCATCTAATGTACAGAATATTTTTATTTGCCCATTTGGATAATAAATTTTATTTCTTTTTTCGTGAAATTTTCTTATTCCAAAATTAATTAAACTTAGTGCTTTACTTTCTTCTTCACTTAATTTTCGATTTGGGCTACCCTGCTGCATAATTACTTCAAGAATTATGGAGCCAGTTTTTGAATATGCAATTAATTGGCCTTCAAGCAAACCATCTATATATTTTGCTTTAAAATATGGATTACCAGCTTGGAAGCTCCATAACCATTCGCCAGTTTCTTTGCCGTTATATATTTCACCTATTACATGATATGTATTTGTATCAGCACCATTTCCTTCTGCATTTGCTGGCTTAATAATGGTAATATTTTCATCAACATGAATTTCCCCAACTTGCACTTGCGAGTCTGCCAGATAAGCGTTAAATACAACTGCAATTATTAATATAAATTGTTTCATTTTTTTATTTTAATTTTTATTTAATACTAAAATTTTTAATTTGTTTTTTATAGTGACGGGTATTTTCTATCGTAAATTAAGTCAAGTGCATTAGTGTATATCGTTTGATTTTTAATTTTAATGCAATGAATCCCAAAGCAAGCTTTTTGATTATCTTCAATGCTATACATTTCTTCAATACTAGCGTTATTACCCCACTGCTTGCCATTCATTCTTAGAAATAAAACTAAATTTTTTGGGTTTCCTCCAGGATTTGTAACTCTATTATAATAGATAACGAAGCCTTTTGTAATATGACCGAAACCATATTCTATCTTATCCGGTTCACCTAAATATATTTTTGCTTTTTTCAAAGAGCCATCAACTAAATTCATTTGAATATCTTTGAAATTAAGCGTATTAGGAGATGATTCTATATTTGTAGGTTCGTTTTGTGATCTATTACTATTAATAAAAGCTTTTAATTTTGGTATTCTTTCAAAATCTATGTTAGGCATTTCTGCTAAAATCCATTCACCTGATTTTTGAGAATCCTCTTCACAAGGATTTTTCACCGTTATAGTTGCAAATAATGTGTCTTTTAATTCTCCCGAAACGAACTCGGTATAAGGGCAATTTTTTGTTTCACCCAAATAAACAACCCTATGACTAAATGAAACCGTAGTGCCATTTATTTTAAAATCTGAAAGTGGCTGCACTGAATTGCTGGCTAAAATGACGTAGTCTGAAAAAGAATCACCAGTGAAATCATTACCATTATATTCGAAATAACAAGCTTTAACACTCTGATTTGATTTAATAATAATGAATCCTTTAAGGTTTTTATTCCCATTCTTTCCACTTTCAAAACCACTTAAGCTGTACTTAGTAAAGTAAACTTGCATTTCGTTTTTATTTTCAATTAAATCACTAACATGTTCAGTTTTATTTTTAGTATTATCATTCAACTCCTCCACTCTATGGGTTGATTTAATTGTGCTAAATTCAAAACAATCATAACCATCAGTTTCGGGATTTGAAACGCATAAACTATTATTATCAAATACATAACAATTGTCGCAGTCATTTACTATTATTTTACCGTCAATAAATTTTCCCTTTTCAATTATTGGGTCATATTTGTCAAAGGTGTATGTAATTTTAACGTCTTCGCCAGTAAATTCTAATTCATAAGTATAAAGCCCTCCTGTAACTTCTTCAAAAACTAATGTTTTGGTTGTATTTTCAATATTATTAGTAATTACAGCAGCTTCGTCAACTTTGCTATCATTTGTTTTATTGTCAGCACATCCTATATTAACTAACACAAGTATTATATAAATAGCTATGCTGCTGAATTTTCTTTTCATTATTTTGTATTGCTTTTAGATAATAATTTTTTTATTTATTATAAAATACTGTTCCACTTTTTTTTGTTTTTAC
>CAISTO010000400.1 GCA_903888395.1 uncultured Bacteroidota bacterium
AAAACCTGGAAAAGTATGTTGTTGCCGGATTTTTAAAAAACCTCACTTTTGTGGGGTTTTTTTATTTTATTTAACTACCATTTTTAACTATTTTTTTTATTCTATGTCACAAGATTTTACTTTTAAAAGAAGAACTTTTGGGTATTTAACTATTTTATGTAATTTTTTTCAACTTTAAATTTTATTACTTGTTAATTATTATTTTTATCTAAATTGCTTGTGTTTAAACATTAAAAATTTGAAGCTTTTTATTTTTTATATTTCTCATTTATTTATAACAACAAACTTTATAAAAAAACAAAGTTTGTTGTTACTATTTAGTGCATTTTTTATAATTAATAATGTGACTGCAGATACCAATTTTCAAATTAAGTTTATTGAAAACAAAGGTCAATGGACTTCTGAAGTACTTTTTAAAGCTGACATTCCTGGAGGCCATTTATTTGTTTCTAAAAATTGTTTAACTTATTATTTAGTTGATAAAAAAGCTGTTCATGATCATCAACATGGACAAAATGTGAATGCAGGAAATGCACAGGTGGTTAAGGTTTTTTTTGATGGAAGTAATTCAAGAGAAATTGAAGTAGAAGCACGTCAAACATTTGGAGAAAAGTTTAATTATTTTATTGGAGATCAATCTAATTGGCGAAGTGGAGTTAGAGCTTACCATCAAATTATTTTAAAAAATATTTATAAAGGCATAGATTTAGAAATTATTAGTAATGGTTACTCTGCTAAATCTAATTTTATAGTAAAACCATTAGCTGATCCATCCCAAATAAAATTAAGATATGAAGGTGCAGACTCTTTAACAATTAAAAATGAAGATTTAATTGTAAGTACATGGGTTGGAAATATTGTTGAACAAAAACCAGAATCATTTCAAAGATTTAAAAAGTTTTCTACTAAAATTTATTCAGCTTATCAATTAAATAATAATACTTTAACTTTTCAAATTGGTGAATATGAAAAGGAGAAAGAATTAATTATAGATCCAACCTTAATTTTCGGAACTTATGTTGGTTCTGTTGCTGATAATTTTGGTTTTTGCTCAGCATTTGATTATTCAGGAAATACTTTTGCAGGTGGTACCGTTTATGGTGCTAGTTTTCCTAGAACAACGGGTAAATTTCAAGCAAGTTTTGCTGGAGGAAATGGCTCCGGTAATGATTATGCCCGTGATTGTATTATTACTAAATTTTCTCCTGATGGTACCAATATGTTATGGGCTACTTATTTAGGCGGAACCAATAATGAACAACCACATAGCATGAGTGCTAACAGTATAGGTGATATTGTAATCATGGGCTCAACTTATTCTTCTAATTTCCCTGTTTCGTCTGCTGGTTACGATAGAACTTTCAATGGTTTGTCGGATATTTTTGTAAGTAAATTAAGTAGTGATGGAACTGTTTTATTAGGCTCTACTTTTTTAGGTGGAGCAAAACGAGATGGTATTACTGGAATTGAACAAATGGGTTACCCAACTAATAATGGAGTTTTATGTTATAATTATTCTGATTGGTATAGAGGAGAAGTAATTGTAGATAGGTTCAATAATATTTATATTTCAAGTGTTACATCTTCAGCAAATGTTGATTTATTACCTTTGCCAAATGCATTGCAACCTACTTATGGTGGTGGAGTAATTGATGGTTTAATTGCTAAATTCAATTCATCTTTAACTAATTTAAATTTCTGTACTTATGTTGGTGGATCTGGCGATGATGCTTGCTATGCAATTATAGTAGATGCCTTAAATAATTTATATGTAACTGGTGGAACCACTTCTAGTAATTTGCCCAATACAACATCTGCTTTTCCTTATCATGGAGGAGTAGATGGATTTATTTTGAAAACAAATACAAGTGGTTCAGTATCGCCAACTATTATTTATGTTGGGACCTCCGCTTATGATCAAAGTTATTTAATTCAAGAAAATGAAAATGGTGATATTTATGTAATAGGTCAAACAACAGGTACAATTTCTATTACTCCAGGAGTATACGGAATTGTAAATGCTAAGCAATTTGTAAAGGGATTTAATAGGTCATTGACTTCTGAATTCGTTTCTACTACTTTTGGTAAAGCTTCATCTTATCCAAGTTTATCACCTACGGCTTTTGTAATTGATAAATGTAATAGACTCTATTTTAGTGGTTGGGGCGGAACTACAAATTCCTATAATAATGCCAATGTTGATAATACATTTGGTCTACCAACAACGCCTAATGCTTTTCAAAGAACAACTGATGGAAGCGATTTTTACTTAATGATTTTAGGTGATGGTTTAAAAGAATTAACTTATGCTAGTTTTTATGGAGGAACCTTAAGTGCTGAACATGTAGACGGTGGAACAAGTCATTTTGATCAAAATTTTACTATTTATCAAACTGTTTGTGCCGGTTGTTGGGGCAATAGCGATTTTCCAACTACTCCTAATGCTTGGAGTAATTCTAACCCTGGTAGAAATAGTTTTGGTGGTGCCGGTTGTAATATTGGAGTTTTTAAATTTAATTTAGATGCTTCTATTTATCCTCCTGAATTTAGAGATACTATTTTATATGTAAATGCTGGTGATACCTTGAATTTTATAGCCAATATATTTGATAAAGATAACGATTCAATAACTGTTTCAGCTAATGGAACTATACTTATGTCAGGAGCTAATCCTGCAAGTTTTAATGTATTAAGTAGGAGTAAAGGATTAACACAGGCAAGGTTAATTTGGCCAACTTTATGTAAAGATTTTTTACCTGATACTTTTGTAGTAGATTTAAGTTTAATAGATGATGCTTGTCCAATTTCTAAAACAGGATCAGGAAAAATAAAAATTATAGTTTTATCACCTCCAATTGCACCACCATTTCTTGAGTGTTTAAATAGTTTATCAACTAGTTTAGTAAAGGTAAAATGGGAAGCATATAATCAAAAACCAAGTACTTTTGGTTATTTAAAATTGCTAAAAAGTACCAATAACAGTCCCTTTGTTTTAATAGATACAATTGCCAATTGGCAAACAAATGAAAGGTTAGATTTTAAAGCATTTAACCATCGAATTATTCAAACGAAATATATGCTAATTGGAGTAAATAATTGTGGTATTATTGGTGATACAAGTAGAATAATTTACAGTATATATGAAGGTGATACTATAGCTAATCCCGGATTCTTAAATGTAAATGATACTGTTGTTGAATTTATTAAAACAGATACTTTAAATGCAAGTTTTACTATTTATGGTACAGGAAGTAAAGATTCTATATTTGCTGAAATTTCAGGAAGTTTATTAGGTTTTAAAGATTTAGCAATTGTAAAAACTGATGGTTTGAATGCTGCAACTGTTACATTTAGAATGATAACTGATTGTAATACTGAAATTAAATCTTGGGATTTGTTTTTTAAAGTGCGTGATAATCAATGTCCGCAGCCACGTGAAAAAACCAAAGTTATTCGAATAAATATTTTGCCAATTAGCAATATTCCATTACCTGTTTTACAGTGTCCGTTAAAGCTAAATAACCAAACAGTAAAAGTGGTATTGCCTAAAATTATTACCAATAGGTATTTTAAGAAATTTAAATTAATAAGGTACAATGCAAATAATTATGCGAGTACATTAGGCGATTATTCAAGTTGGAATTTTGATAGTTCATTTATTGATAAATTGGCAATTGACAATGCAACAATTAATTATTGTTATCAAACGGTAAGCATTGATATTTGTGACAAACCAGCTGATAGTTCTAACATTATTTGTTTGCGAATGAAAAATGCTATTTACCCGCCAAAAATAACTTGGAATACAGTTACTGTAAAAAATGATCAAGTTGTAAAATTGATTTGGAATAAATCATTGAATGATTCAATGCATTTTTTAAATTATAATATTTATAAAATGCAAGACAGAAATGGAAATGGCTTTACTTATTTAAATACTGTAAATTCAATTTCTGATACTACATATATTGATACTGAGGTAAAAGTAGATGATCATTCTTATTGTTATAAAATTACCAATTCAAACGAATGTGGTTTAGAAAGTTTAAACAATGATTCTGCTTGCAGTATATTATTAAAAGGAATTTCCGAAAAATTAGTTCATACATTAACTTGGCAAGATTTTAATTATTGGACACTTGGAACTCAAAAATTTGATTTGTTAAAAGCCAATGATTATAACCGGAATTTTGTTAATATTTTGCCGAATAATACTAAACAATTTGCCTTCCAAGATAAAACATTTGATTATCAAGTTGGATTATATTTTTATCAAATTATTGCACATCAAAACCCCAATATTGGCAATGCAATTAGTGAATCAAATACGATTGAATTATTGCAATCGCCTTATATATATGCTCCAAATGCATATACTGCAAATGGAGATAATTTAAATGATGTTTGGAAAGTAGAGCATGCTTTTGTGAAAGAATTTAACTTAAAAATTTATAACCGTTGGGGACAATTACTTTTTGAAACCAATGATAAAAATAAACCATTTAGTTTAAACTTAACCAGTCAATTAATAGCAAATGATGTGTATGTTTATATAGTAAATTACTCAGGTTGGACAGGAGAAAGTAATACTTTAAAAGGTAACTTTACTGTTTTGAAGTAATTTAAAAACAAAGAATTAAACCAATAAACAACATTTCTAAATTGGTTTGAGTGCTTTTGTTTTGATAAGTTTTTAAATTACCAAAGCTATCAAACTGAATAGAAGTTGGGTCAATAATTTTTATTTCATTTCCATGGTTTTGTTGGTATCGTAATTCTAATTTCACTCCTTCCATTAATTTTAGTTTCAAACCGCCTCCTAAACCATAAATTTGAGTTACATCACCTTCTAAATTTTTCGTATCAGTTTTAGATTGATTATTTACATCGGTATAATTAATGTTTTGTCTGGTGAAGAAAAATCTACCACCCCAGTATGCTGTTCCAAAAATTGTAATTGGCCAATTTGAGCCTAATTCCAAATCCAAATAAGGATACCAACCATATGCATTGCTATTAATTGCAATACTTGTATTTTTACTTTGGTTTGTGCTTTTTCCACCGCAATATAAATAGTCAAAACCAAGACCAGTAATAAGTGAAATTGGTAAATTTTGATTGAATAAATTTTTACCTAATTTAAATCCAAAACCAATGCCCTCAAGTTCGGGTGATTCAAATGAGCTTGTTCCATAATTTAAATATGCACCAAATTGACCTTTGTTTTCATAATTACTACTTCCTGAATTCCTTATATTTTGATTGTTTTGAATAGTGTCTCCCTTTTTATTTTTATTTATTTTACCTGCATTTGTGTTAGGATTTCGCTGCGCAAATGCAGTTGAAAAAGTCAAAATAATTATTAAAAATACAGGAATAAATTTTATCATAGAATTGATACAAATATATTTTTTAAGTTATATATTCAAAAAGTAAACTTTAATTATATTTAACTATT
>CAISTO010000401.1 GCA_903888395.1 uncultured Bacteroidota bacterium
CGTGAGGGAACTGTAGTTGATGCAGATGATTTAATAGATGAAATGATTGCTACTGCAACTGCCACAACCATTGAATTAGGCAAAGCAAATGGAATTCCTGAGGGGGAATTAAATCATTTGTATGAAACCATAGGAATGGGTGCTTTAAAATATTATTTGTTAAAGGTAGATCCGAAAAAGAAAATGATGTTTAATCCGGAGGAATCAATCGATTTTCAAGGAAATACAGGGCCTTTTATTCAATATACACATGCGCGTATCAAATCAATATTACGCAATACTGGCGAAATAGATTTTACACAATTTGATTTTAACCAAACAAACTTAAGCAAGCCCGAAAGAGCTTTGTTATTCACTATTTACCAATATCCACAAGCTATTTTTGATGCGGGAAAAGACATGAGTCCTGGTGTTATTTGTAATTATGCTTACGATTTGGCTAAAGCATTTAATCATTTTTACCATGAATGTTCCGTACTAAAAGAAGAAAACTTGGAACAAAGAAATTTTAGAATTCAATTGGTAAACTTAACTGCTCATATTATTAAATCGAGTTTTGGTTTACTAGGCATTGAAGTTCCTGAAAAAATGTAGGTTATCTAGCTTGATATTTAAATAAATAGTACTTTATCAAACATCAGGTTTACAATCATTACTTATTCTTTCCTACATAAAAAAAACCACAGTAAATACCGTGGTTTTTTTTATGAGTAAAATTATAACTGATATTATTATTAATCTTCAAATTTATATCCAACACCTTTTACAGTTCCTACCAAATCTTCACCAATTTTTTCTCTAATTTTTCTTATATGTACATCTATTGTTCTATCACCAACAATGACTTCATCGCCCCAAACTTTTTCTAAAATGCTATCGCGCTTAAAAACTTTTCCAGGTTTACTAGCCAAAAGGTATAATAATTCAAACTCCTTGCGTGCTAATTGAATTTTTTCAGTTCCTTTATACACCATAAAAGTATCCCTATCTATAATTAATCCTTTAACTTTTAATTGAATGTTTTCTGGTTCTACATTTTCTACAACTTGTGTTTCTTTTCTTCGTAAAATAGCAGCAATTCTTGTTAATAATACCTTTGGTTTTATTGGTTTGGCTATATAATCATCGGCACCGGCATCAAATCCTGCAAGCTCACTATATTCCTCAGAACGGGCAGTTAAAAAAACTATAAATATTTTGCTTAATGAGGGATTCGTTTTTATTTGCTGACAAGCTTGAATTCCATCCATTAATGGCATCATTACATCCATTAATATTAAGTCTGGTTTTATTTTTTTTGTTTGTTCAATAGCTTCAATTCCATTGTTTGCCAAAAAAACATCATAACCTTCCTTTTTTAAATTATACTCAATAAATTCTTGGATGTCTTTTTCATCATCTACCACTAGAATTTTGTATTGGTTTTTGTTTTTCATTTCTAGAAACTATTTATATATAATTACACAGCAAAAGTAACAAGTAAAACGTTATGTAATTGTTAACTTAATAACATAAAATAATTATTTCATAATAATTTGTTTATAATCAACTGCATATCCGGTAAATGAACCTATGGCTCCATTAATATTTGAACTTACAGTTCCTGGTGTTGCAAATGGTCCACCATTGTTATCCGCTTTTCCAAATGATTGCCAAAATAAATACTCTTTTCTACCAATATGTGATAAGTATAAATTTAAGGTATCGCCTTGGTTAAATGGTCTAAAAAAAGTGTAAGGAATTTTACCATTATTTAATACTTCATCATCAAAAGTTCTATACGATTTACACGCGCCCCAACCATATAAAATTGAATCAGGACTTACATTTACAGCTAACCTGTAATTGTTTCGTTCTGGGCCATCGTAAAACCAAAATTTCACAAAAGATTTACCCAATGAATCGCTGCCATTTTTGGGTTCAATAAAATACTCAAAACTATCAATTGGAATTACTTTCGGAATAAAGGTTTTTGCTGTAATGATTGTTGTTCCATTTCCAATTGAAATATCTAATTTATATGCAGTACTTGAATTTCCTGTTAATTGAACTGGATTCATATAGACACCAGAAAATGGTCCTAAAATACTATCTAATGCAGGTATTATTTTTGCAATGGTATCAACTGAATAAAGTCTGATTCTATTAGCTAGATTGTAAAAAGTATCTAACCCAATAATTATTCCAGGTGTAATATAAACTTCCGCATTCTTCACACCATTTAACGACAAATCGGGTTTAAAATAATCGATAGTTGTACTTATAAACACATAATTTAATAATGGAAATCTGCTGTTAATACTTGCTTCAACAACGTATTGCATTGCGCTAGGCGGAACAGTAATTGAAATTTCTTTTTCGCACGAAAAAAAAGTAATAAGAAATAATATGGGTATCAATAAATTTTTCATTTTCAACATTTTTAAAATTTAAAATTCCAAGCTACAGAAGGCAATATTGGGAACAAATATACCATATAAGCCTTCACTTCTAATTTATCCAAATCGGGGTAAAAATAAATAAAATATGGATTTGCCCTATTATAAATATTATAAATACTAAAATTCCAAGCGCTTTCCCATTTTGAAGTTTTTTTATGCATATAAGTTAAACTTATATCTGCACGGTGGTAATCTGGTAATCTGAATGAATTTATTTTATCGTATAAATCTATAAAAGTAAACTTAGGTTCATTTGTTATTGCATCGTAACCAATTCTATAAGGATAGCGCGCTACTGGCAATGTAACAGCATTTCCTGTTCCATAAACAAATACAAAAGTGCCTGTCCATTTTTTGTTAAATGTATAACTTATTACCAACGACATGTCATGTGTTCTATCATACCTAAAAAAATAGGCTTGACCTTGGTTTAATTGATCAAACTGTCTGTATGCTCTACTCCAAGTATAGCCAATCCAACCATTTAAACGGCCCACTTTTTTCTTTAAAAATAATTCTAATCCATAAGCTTCACCTTGTCCAAAAACCATTTCTTTTTCTAAATTAGCATTGAAAAATAATTGTGAAAATGGTTTGAATTCAATTTGATTCAGCATTTTTTTATAATAAGTTTCAGCGCTTGCCTCGTATCTATTATTTCTAAAATTCCTAAAATATCCAATTGCCACTTGCTGCGCTTCTTGTGGTTTTACCAATGCCGAACTTGGAACCCATAAATCTACGGGAAACTGCGCTCCACTTGTAGTTGCCAAATGTATAAATTGGTAAGTTAATGTGTAAGAAGCTTTGATTGACGATTCATCTGAAATCAAATAATTTACATTTAATCGTGGTTCTAACCTTGGATAAAATGCCATACTTTCATTGATTCCATATTTTTTCACTACTCCCGTTTTTTGATTATCGCTATCAAATTCTGGTTGTTCATAAGGCCCAACTCTGTTAAAAGCTACAGCTCTTAAACCAGCATTTAACGCCCATCTTTGCGAAATTTGCCATTCATCTAATGCGTAAATTGCAAACTCATGTGCATATTGTTTACTAATTTCTTGATCTATATTAATGCTTCCAATGGCACCACTTGCTATACCTGGAGTAAAAGTATGAAAGATGTAATTCATGCCAAATTTAACCAAATGTTTATCGGCTGCGTACCAAGTAAAATCAGATTTGATATTCCAATCATTTAAACCCGAACGAACATTAAATCCATTTGATCCAAATTTAAAATCATTAAACAAATCATATCTATTATAAATGAATGAGGTATTACTAAATAGCTTTGGTTTAAACACATGATTCCATCTTAAAGTAGCAGTAGCATTTCCCCAACCAAAATTTAAGTTTACATTTTTATTAATTGGACTTTGAAAGTCTAAAATATCTCTTCCAAAATAACCCGATAAATATAATTTATCCTTTTTTCCTAATTGCCAATTCATTTTTAAATTTAAATCGTAAAAATAATAAGCATTTCCCTGGGCAGTTTTAGGTAAAAAAGGCTGTGCTAAAATATCAATATATGTTCTACGAAAAGCAATTAAAAAACTGCTTTTGTTCTTTTTCATTGGTCCTTCCGCACAAAACCTTGAAGCTATTAATCCAGCTCCACCACTGTATTCAAACTTTTGGTTATTGCCTTCTCGCATATTTACACTTAAAATAGACGAAAGTCTACCGCCATAATTTGCAGGCATTCCACCTTTTATTACTTCTAAGTTTTTAACTGCATCGGTATTAAAAACAGAAAGAAAACCAAACAAATGAGAAGGATTATAAACTACTGCTTCATCCATTAATATTAAGTTTTGGTCTGGTCCGCCACCTCTAACATAAAAACCTGTTCCACCTTCTCCACCACTTTTTATGCCTGGCAAAAGAGTAATGGCTTTTAAAATATCAGGCTCTCCAAAAACAACTGGTAATTGCTTTACTTTTTCACCGCTCAACTCCACCCTACTCATTTCGGTACTTCTTACGTTTTTATCTTCACGTTCACCTTTTATTACTATTTCCTTACCAATAGTAGATTTTGGAGCTAATTTTAAATTTAAACTCACATTTTTGTCCAAATTTATTTTGATGTTTCTACTTTGAAAACCTAAATAACTAATGGCAACGGTATATTTTCCAGCAGGTAAATTTAAAGCAAAATATCCATAAGTATTAGTTGAAACAGCTTTATTGGTTTCTAATACCTTTACCAAAGCACCAATTAAAGTTTCACCGCTCGAACTATCTCTTAATTCGCCACTTAACGTATATTTATTTTGTGCAAATGCGTTTGTAAATACAAGAAATAGTAAAAAAGTAAATGAATAATATTTGGTCATATTTTATTAAATGGCAGTAAATATTATTATAAATAACCAAATTCAAAAAGATAAGTTTTAAACGGTTAGAATTTTATAAATTAATTTAATTTTGGAAATAAAAACAAAGTTTTCTATAATTCTGAAATAACTTCAAATCCTTTATAACTTCCAGTAATGGAAAGTCCGGTTATTTTATTAGCTAATTTTTTGTCTTTAATTTTTATAGCAATCTCATTTATAGTTGCGCCACTTCCAATTGCATCATCAATTATCAAAACATGTTCATATGCTTGTTGACGAGGTACAATAAATGTATTTTTTGCATTAGCAACTCTTTCAAATATTTTTGACAATGCTTTTTGAGGAACAATAATTTGTGTTTTAATTTTTTCAACTTTAATACTTGGTAAATCTATGGCAAGTTGTGTTTTCAGAAAATCCATTATTTGTATTTTACGTTTTATTGTAGGAGGTACATATAAAATTGCTGTTACTGCTTCTTCCTCAATAAGCTTAACAATTCGCTGCTTTATTTCATTAACAATTATTTTCATCAAGAACTTATTTTGTCCTTGCTTGGCATAATGCATGAGTGTGCCTAAGCGTGTTTTTCCAAATCGTTCAATTGCATAAAAATCAAGATAAAATAAACAATCAACTCCTATTTGCTCGATTCCATTTGTGCCTTTTAATTTTGACAAACCGTCAACTAAAAAATTAGGATTATAATATTCTAAGTACTTTTTTCGAGTTGAAATAAACTCTTCAATGGTTTTATTTAAAAGCAAATTTTGTTTGCTACACCAATATTTCATAGCAATTAGTCCTTCAAGTAATTGACCCAATGCATCAATAACAATAAAATGTTCTTGTAAAAATCTCTCTTGCTCGTAGCTAATTGACTTTGATAAGGGCTCATCTATTTTAGCCAATATTGAATAATATACTTTGGGAGGAATTCCCATTTTTTTTACTAAACCAGTTTCCTCCAACTCTGAAATTATTCGATGTGCATATTGTCGTGAAATTTTCAAATCATTTGCAAGAGAATGAATTGTACTCTGCTCATTTTTTTGAATATAACGAAGTATTTTATCTCGGGTTTTCATAATACAAATATAGTTTGTTTACAGTAAATTGTTTACTGTAAACAAAAATAAA
>CAISTO010000402.1 GCA_903888395.1 uncultured Bacteroidota bacterium
CAACATCATTTTGAGTATGATATGCACTATCAATGAAAGGCTTTAATTCAGTTACCAAAAACTTTAAATAATTATCAGATTGCACCTTGCCACTAAAAACCGAATTTCCGTTTTGTCTTTTTGCTGCATACATGGAGTCTTGTTCTGCTTTGGTTAAAGCTTCAAAAGGTTTTTGAGGAAAATAATCAATATGTCTATTTTTACTATCATTCCAAATGCCTACAACAATACATTCTTTTATTTTTTGTTGATAGAATAAATCAGACATTGCTTCATCAATTCCCCATTCTTGTTTGTTCCATGCATTGCTTGTGTCGAATAGCATTTGTCCATCGTGCATGTATAAAACCGCATATTTTTTTTCATTGCTGTAATTTTCTGGCAACCAAACATCCACATTTCTAGCATTTACAAATTTAGAATTGAAATTAGTATGTAGTATAACTTTACCCTCAAATACCTTGATTTCATTCGTATTTTGTGCAATTAAAAAAAAAGAACAAATAATAAAAATACTTAAGGAAACGATTGATTTCATGGAGCTGAAAAATAGTGTTTAAATAAAAAGAGAAGCAATGATGAATTGCTTCTCTTTAATAGAATTTTTTTTTGAATATGCTTTTATTTTAGTACATAGTTACTTGCATGTACCAAGTTGTTATCAATATATAACTCTATGGTATAAGTACCACTTTCCAAGTTTCTTTCTTCGCCTTCGTATGCCAAGCAAATATTTTGCTTATCGTTTTGATAATCTATTTTTATGTTGGAAGTACATTCTAAGGTTTCACCATTTACAGTTACAGAACCTTTGTTAATTCCAGCCAATGGTTTTCCGCTTGGAGTTATTATTCTTAGATAAACTATTTTGTCGCCTTTAGGAGCAACTTTATTATCCATAATAGTTAGGCAAGCTTCTATTTTGTTGGTTCTTTTAGCCAAAGTACTTTCCACTAATTTACCACTATTTTTCTTTTTAAATGAAGCTACTTTAACATATTCTGCTTTTAAAATACTTGCTATATCAACGGTTTTTTGTAAATTATTTTTATCTTCATTTAAGCCAGTTACAGCATTTGTTAATTCTTGATTTTGTGCTTTTAAAGTACCATTTTCAATCATTAAGGCATCTATTTTTTCTAAATATTCATCACGCAATGCTTTAAGTTTCGATAATTCATCTTTAAGTTTACTGCTTAATTTAGATGCATCTTTTTCGTTTTTAAGTAAGTTTCTAATTCTTTGTTCTTGGTTATAAATTTTACCATTTGCATCGGTTAACAAACTATCTAAATTTCCTGCAATTCCTCTGTATTTGTCAAGTTCCATGGTTGTTGAAACCAATTCACGTTCTACTTCAATTCTTACATTTGTTAAACTATCTATTTCATTTCCATGATTAATAATAGTAGTTGTATGATTTTTGTATTGGTAAACATTAAAACCAATTGATCCTAATAACAATAATAGCAATAAAATTAGTCCATTACGGTTGTTGCTTTTTTCTTCTTCTTGCTTGTCCATTTTGTTTATTTTTTAAGTTTAAATCAGTTGCAATTTAGTATAAATTGCAAATTAGTTGTAGTAAATATTTTATATAATTACTTCTTTTTTTTTTTTAAATTTTGAATACAATTACGAAGGTTATATTATTGCTGTGAAGAATTATGCTGAATAATAAAAAAATAGTAGTAGTAATGCCCGCTTATAATGCAGAACTTACTTTAGAAAAAACGTATAATGAAATTCCTTTTGATATTGTAGATGAAGTAATTTTGGTGGATGATACAAGTAAAGATCAAACAAGTATTTTAGCGCAAAAAATTGGAATTCAGCATGTAATTAGGCATGAAAAAAACAGAGGTTATGGTGGAAATCAAAAAACTTGTTACGATAAGGCCAAACAGATTGGTGCTGATATTGTAATCATGTTGCATCCTGATTATCAATACACGCCTACGTTAATTCATAGCATTGCATCTATGATTGCATACAATGTATATCCTGCAGTTTTTGCATCTCGTATTTTGGGAAAAGGTGCTTTAAAAGGTGGAATGCCATTGTACAAGTATTTTTTCAATCGTTGTCTTACCTTGTTTCAAAATATTTTGATGAGTCAAAAGCTTTCGGAATACCATACTGGTTATAGAGCTTACGATATGAAAATTTTACATGCCGTTGATTATAATTTGTGTAGCGATGATTTTGTTTTTGATAATCAAATGTGCGCGCAAGTTTTTTATGCAGGTTTTGAAATTGGTGAAATTACTTGTCCTACCAAATATTTTGATGAAGCTTCATCTATTAATTTTAGCCGAAGTGTAAAATATGGTTTAGGCGTTGTGGGAACATCAATTCAGTACCGTTTTCAAAAATGGGGATTCATTAATTTAGCCATGTTTAAAAAACTGAACTAATTTGTATAAAAATGTGTTTTGGTTTTATAAATTGAATACACTTTTAGATCAAACTGTTTAATTGAATCGATTATTGTTTTTTTTAAATACTTAATTACAAATATTTAAGGAAAAATAGTATTAAGATAAAATTTTTGGCACAGTGATTGCTAACATTTGTTCAATAATACTTTTTTCTAATTCATATAAGTAAAAACCCTTGATTATAGCTGATCAAGGGTTTTTCTATTTTATAGAATTTATAGTTTTCCTAAACCATTTTTTTAATTGTTCCACAACTATTTTCTTAGAAATTAGCACTCTGCAAATATAAATTAACCTTATCAACAGGTATGTTGATAATAGGTGGATTAGTTGCTTCAATGAAAGAGTTTATTTGGTAATGAATAAAAGTCAAATTTTTTTTTAAAAAATACAATAAAACTAATTTCAAAACTCACAACGACTTTATTTTCAAAACCATAAAAACTGATCAAAATTTAAAATGGCAAAAATAATAGCAATAGCAAATCAAAAAGGTGGAGTTGGTAAAACTACTACTGCCATTAATTTATCGGCAAGTTTAGCTGCATTAGAATTTAAAACCTTATTGGTTGATGCCGATCCTCAAGCAAATTCAGCTTCGGGAACTGGTTTTGATCCAAGAGATGTTGTTACTGGACTTTATGAAGTAATGGTAAATGAAACTCCTTGCACTGAAGCTATTGTTCATACTGAACTTCAATACATGGATTTACTTCCTTCAAATATTGACTTGGTAGGTGCTGAAATAGAATTGGTGAATTTACCAAACAGAGAAAAACTGTTGAAATTTGCTTTAGATTCAATTAGAAAAGATTATGATTTTATCATCATTGATTGTTCACCAAGTTTAGGTTTAATTACTACCAATGCTTTAGTGGCAAGCGATAGTGTAATAGTTCCGGTTCAATGTGAGTATTTTGCTTTAGAAGGCTTAGGAAAATTATTAAATACCATTAAAATTGTTCAACAAAGTTTGAATACAAATTTACAAATAGAAGGTATATTATTAACGATGTACGACATGCGTTTGCGCTTAAGTAACCAAGTAGTTGAAGAAGTTAAAATGCATTTTCAGCAATTAGTATTTGAAACAATTATTCAACGTAATACTAAATTAAGCGAAGCGCCAAGTTTTGGAATTCCTGTTTTACTTCACGATGCAGAAAGTAGGGGAGCCATTAATTACATGAATTTGGCCAAAGAAGTTTTGGTAAAAAATGGTTTAATTGATGGTCAGAATAATGTGAGTAACGACAATACCTCGCACAACTAAATAAGTAAATAAAATAGCAGAAGAAAGAATTATAAAATGAGTAACCCACGCAGAAACGCATTAGGAAGAGGATTAAGTGCATTGCTTGAAAATGCAGCAACTGATTTTAATACCACAGAATCAAAACCGGTAAATTCTATCAATGAAATTCTGATTTCTCAGGTTGAGGCAAACCCTTTTCAACCAAGAACAGATTTTAAAGCAGATGAATTAAATGAACTTGCCGATAGCATCAAAATTCATGGCGTAATTCAACCCATTACTGTAAGAAAAGTTGGAGTTGATAGGTACCAATTAATTAGTGGAGAACGCAGAACTCGTGCTTCTAGAATTGCCGGATTAGAAAAAATTCCTGCATATGTTCGCCTTGCCGATGACCAAGGAATGTTGGAAATGGCGTTGATAGAAAATATTCAACGCGAAAACTTAAATGCCATGGAAGTTGCCTTAAGCTATAAACGTTTGTTAGACGAATGTAAATTAAATCAAGAAGAGTTAGGAAGCAGAGTTGGTAAAAATCGCAGTACAGTTAATAATTACATGCGTTTGTTAAAATTACCCGATAATATTCAAGCATCGCTTCGCGATGATAAAATTTCAATGGGTCATGCCCGTGCAATTATCAATATTGACAATGCAGATGAACAACAATTTTTGTTCAATGAAATGATTTTAAAAGATCTTTCTGTTCGCCAAGTGGAAGCATTGGTAAGAGAAGCAATGGAAAGAGCTAAACAAGACCAAAGTAACATAGAAGACGAAAAACCAAAAAGTAAAAAAGCCGCTAAACCTGCATTAAATGAAATAGTGGTGGAATTTCAAAAATTATTATCAGAAAAGTTTGGTAACAAAATAAAAATTTCAAACGATGATAAAGGTAAAGGAAATATTACCATTCCTTTTAAATCGGAAGCGGATTTAAATAGGATACTAGATATGCTTTCGTAGTTTGGAAGATAAATAGAAATTTAAAAAGGCTAACTGAAAGTTGGCCTTTTTTAGTTAAAATGTATTTGTTAATTTTATCCATATAAATAATTTAAATACTAGCAGCTTTACCTTTTCTCCCTACAAGCCATACTCCAATTATAGTCAATAACATGGCAATAATTACTTTGGTATTAATTACTTCGTTTAGGAATAAATAACCTAAAAATACAGCTACAATGGTGTTGAAATAGGCATAAGTAGAAACCAATGCAGCTGGCAACGCTTTTAATATGTACATGAAACAACCATACGCCAATAATGACCCAAATATTACCAAATAAATTAATGCTAAAATGGAATCATTGCTTGGATTAAACTTTGCCCAATCGCCCATAAAAGTTGAAATAAGGAGGAGTATTATTCCGCCTGGAATCATTTGCAAACCTGCATTATACAAAACTGGTAAATTACTTTTATGAGATTTTGAAAACACTGTTCCCAACGCCCAACAAATATTAGAAACAATAATGGCAATTAATCCTAAAATATAGTTTTTATCGGAAAGTAAATTTACTTTATCGTAAAAAATAAGGTATTGCGCTAGCAAACAAATAATAAAACCAATCCACATGGTTTTAGTAACTTTTTCGTTGCTACCCATTATTAAATTAATAAACACAATCCATAACGGAGTTAGGGCACAAATAAGCGCTGCTAATCCACTGTCTATGTATTGCATTCCCCAACTAATAATTCCATTTCCACCCACTAACATCAAAGTACCATTGATGCTAAATTGCTTAAATTGTTTAAGACTTGGAATGGGTTGTTTTTTGAAAAATATAAAGTATCCACAAATTAATATTCCAGCAATGGTATGCCTAAATGCTGCTAATAAAAAAGGCGGAAATAAATGAATTCCATCGCTATTAATTCCTATGCGAATGGCTAAAAAAGTGGTTCCCCAAAAAATGGCTACTGCTATAAATGCTAAGTATGCCTTTAAATTTGGATTTTTTAACACTAAAATTGGTAATAAGGACTAATCATGGCATAAACAATAACACCAGTTACTGTTACATAAAGCCAAATAGGATAGGTAAATCGTACAATTTTTTTGTGTTTTTCTACGTTCATTTGTAATCCATAATAAAATGATAAAAGTACTAATGGAAGAACGCATGCAGCTAAAATAATATGGCTAACAAGTATGGTTAAATAAATACTTCTCATTGAATTTCCGGCAGGAAATGCAGTTTCATTTGCCATCCAATGATACAATATATAACTTATTAAAAACAATGATGATAAACCAAATGCGGTTAAATTAATTGCTTTATGCGCTGTAATGTTTTTTTGCTTAATAAAATACAATGAAAATAATAAAAGAACAGTACAAGTTCCATTAATGAAAGCATTTAATTTTGGTAAATACATGACCCAACTAGGCAATATTTCTGGCCTAGGAAGTATTTTCCTGTTTAAAATAACAACTGCTATTAAAACTACAATTGATACAATTAATACAATGTTAAAAACTAATCTGTCTTGTTTATCTTGGTTCGTGGTATTCATATAAAAGCACTTTTAATTCATCATTTAATCTTTTCATATCATTCAAATCAAGACCATTATATACACCCCTGATATGACGAGATTTATCTAACAATATTATTTGTTGACTGTGGTCAATTGTTTTGTCTTCAATGGAAACAGGAAGTAAAAATCCTTGTCCGATTTTAAATAAATTTTCTTTATCTGTTCTGCAAAAATGCCAAATCTTTTTATCGGCATTCATTTTCTTTGCATAATCAGCAAGAACTTCTGTTGAATCGTTATCGGGATCAACAGTAAATGAAATTAATTTCACCTCACTCCATTCTTTTGCTTTTTCGTAAAACACTGAAATATTTCCATTCATTTTAGGGCAAACATCTTTGCAGCTAGCAAAGAAAAAGTTTGCAATAACAATGTTATTAGAAAGCATTTTAGAACTCAGCTCTTTTCCACTTTGGTCTGTAACTGAAAATTCAGGTACTTGGTAAAAAATAGTGTCTTTTATATCGACACCATTAGGCGCTATTTTTTCGCCCAAATGGGGCAAATGCTTGTAGTTTTGTTTACTGGCTCTCAGTAAAAAAAAGAAAGCAACTGGAAATACTAATAATCCAGTTGCTACCCAAAATGATTTTCTTTTCATTATTTATATTAACTAAAAAACTTGAATAAAGTTTTTTAAAATAGACGTGAGTCAAATGTGTATCCTGCTTCAGTTAATGCCAACCAAATTAAAAAGCAAATAAATAACATTGGTAAAATAATTATTGAAGCCAAAAACTTGCGTTCAAACTTCATGTGCATAAATACAGAAACGATATAAAATGCTTTAACTAATCCTAAAAACACAAATAATATATTTTTATAAATAGAATGACTTGAAAGCAATGCAAAATATAAAGCAATATCTACTACCGTTAAAACTAGTAATACATAAAATGTATTCCAAATTTGCTTTTTCATGTTAGCGGGCGACTCTGTATGTTCTAAATGTTCTATGTGATCCATGGTAATTTTTTTTATTTTTTAAATGAATAAATTGTCTTGATTTCTATGAATTGAAAATTATATTAAATAGAAGAATGTAAATACAAACACCCAAACTAAATCAACAAAATGCCAGTATAAACCTACTTTTTCAACCATTTCATAATGACCTCTTTTTTCGTAAGTACCGTTTATTACATTGATATAAATAACAATATTTAATATTACTCCTGACAAAACGTGTGTTCCGTGAAAGCCAGTAACAATAAAGAATAAAGCAGCAAAAGCCGTTGGTCCAAAAGGATTGTTTTGCAAACTAGCTCCTTCAGTTATTAAATTAGTCCACTCCCAAGCTTGGCAGCCTAAGAAAGCAGCACCACCAATGATGGTCCAAAGCATGTATTTTTCTACTTCTTTTTTTGCCATTCTATGTCCGGCTTCTACTGCTAAAACCATAGTTACAGAACTAAAAATTAGAATGAAAGTCATTAAACTTACAAACATCAACGGTAAGTGAATGCCATGTAAAAATGGAAAGTGGTTAAACACTAACTCAGGAGAAGGCCAACGTTCAGTAACGAACAAGCCTGCTTTTTGCATTTCTTCAGTAAAAGTGTGAGAAAGATGAGAAAATGGTTTAACAATTGCGTTCGGTAAAGATGTTGTAAAAGTAAATCTTACAAAACCATAGGCAACAAGTAATGAAGAAAAAGTAAATGCATCTGAAAGTAGAAAAACCCACATCATCAATTTACCATAACTAATACTTAATGGTGATTTTCCTCCACCCCATGTTTGTTTGTTGTCGGTACTTAAAGTAGCTGTATTTGACATTGTTTTATTATTTATTTGTTTCTTAGTTTATAATTTTTGTTATCTGTTTAAAAGTAAAAATAGGTATAGGTAAATCCAAAGAATTCCTACAAAATGCCAATATGTATTACACATTGCAATACCTCTGATGGATTTTTTATGAACTTTGAATCTGTATGTTTGTATTAGAATAGTGAGTAAATAAAATATACCAATTATTACATGTAAAACATGAACACCGGTAATAGCATATACAAAAGAACCACTTGGATTTGCAAATCCAAAATAAATGGAATTATATACCATTTGACTCCAACCCCAATATTGCATAACAATGAATAAAATTCCTAAAGCTAATGCTATTGATAGTCCAACTTTAGTTTTATTTAATTCATCTTTTTTTGCCGATAAATAAGCCCATTGCATAAATATACTGCTTAATACAATAACACCAGTATTTAACATAAACATGGTTGGCAAATTAAATACTACCCATTCGCCTTCTCCTCGTCTTACTATATACCCACTTGTAAAACCTGCAAATAGCATAATACTACTCACAATAAGTAACCATAAAACAAAAGTTTTAGGTTCTACTCCTGGTTCGCGTTCGTCTATATTTTTTTTGTTAATTGATTGAATCATTTTATATTTTATCTATCAAGTAAAAAAGTTGAACAATTGGAAGATAAATAATTGCTGCCATCATTAGTTTTTTTGCATCTGCTAATTCGCAACTTTTATATAATTTATAGGCATAAAAACTAAAGTATAATGCGCCAAATACCGCAACCACAGCTGCTACCACTCCCGAAATATTAAATACAGTAGGCAATATTCCAACGGGAATCAATACCAATGAAAATAACAAACACTGGAACGCAGTTTTTCTAGTTCTTCCTGGATTAAACGGTAACATTTTAAATCCAGCTCTTTTATAATCGTCTTCTAAAATCCAAGCAATGCTCCAAAAATGTGGAAACTGCCAAACAAATTGAACAGTGAATAATACAATTGCTGCAATATCAATTTTTCCGGTATATGCTACCCAACCTAACATGGTGGGTAAAGCTCCTGGAAATGCGCCAACAAATACTGAAATAGGTGTTACTCTCTTTAATGGTGTATATAAAAAAGCGTAACTTAATAATGAAACCAAAGCTAATAATCCGCTTAATTGATTTAAATAAAAGCCAATTAAAAACACACCTATTATGCCCATTAAAAATGAACTAATTCCTGCTTCGGTAACGCTCATTCTACCAGTAGAAACAGGTCTATTAGCAGTTCTAGTCATTAACTTATCGTAATCTTTTTCAATAATTTGATTGATACCATTTGCTGAACCAGTAACCAATAAGCCAGCAGTAGCCAAAATAAAAACCTCAAACCAATTTACTTTTCCTTGTGCCGCTGTTAAATAAGTGATTACCGAACTAAAAACTACCAAACTACTCAACCTAACTTTTATTAGTTGCATGTAGTCACTCACTTTTTGTTTCCAAAAACCTGTGTTTTCAATTGTTATATTTTGTTCTAAATTACTCAATTTTTTTATCAATTACTGTTCCTATTTAAAGGAATTGTTTTATTAAATATCAAAATGGCTGCAAAAATTTGCAAACCAGCAATGATGCTTCCTACTGTTAAATGTAAAGAAGTTACTTGTTTTGGAAAACCCATATTTACCAAAATACTTCCACTTAAAGCCTGAGAACATAACAGTAAAATTATTCCCAAACCACATTTGTAAATCAACGAATTTCTTTCAAATAAATTTCTATATTTTAAAAGTAATAATATTGAAACACCTAAATTTAAAACAGACCAAGTTCTATGTAGTTTGAATATAAATTCATCTATAAAAAACTTAGGCCATTGCGAACGGTAAGGTTCACCTATCACATTTGCCACATGGTCTACTTTTTCTCTTACTTGTGTGCCACTAATTATTTGAATTAAACTAATAATCAAAGCCACTATAATTAATATTTTTAAAGAACTATTTTCTTTGAACTGAACAATATTAAACTGTTGTGATGAAGTAACAGTGTATATCAATAAAGCTACTATGATAAGTGCAATTACCATGTGAATAGTAACCATCCAAGTTGCTAAGTCAGATGAAACAACTTTTGCTCCAATCCAACCTTGAATACCAACCAATATAAAAGCTATAAAACTTAGCCAAAATATTTTAGCATTTGATTTTAAATAAGGAAAAGCAAATACCACAGTTAGTAAAATAAGAAATCCTATTACCACACCAATTAACCGATTAATATACTCTATCCAAGTTTTTATTGGATCAAAATCAGCTATTTCTTTACCTTGAACTGCAAATTGAGTTTTGTAATCAACAGGCAATTCTGATAAATTAGTGGGTGGTATATATTGTCCAAAACACTTTGGCCAATCTGGACATCCCATTCCGCTTCCAGTGCTTCGTACCAAACCTCCTACAAATATTAAAAAGAACACCGCTATAATGGTTGCTATTCCAAAGCGTTTAAATCTTATTTCGTAATTATTTTTAAACATTTTTTTTTGAATGATTTTTCTTCATTCTTTTTATTGTTGGTGGCCTCTCTAATCTATCTTGTATGAATTTTGAGGACACCAACCAATTACATTTTTTTATTGCTTAAGCAAATCCTAACCAACGTTTAGCTAAAGAAAATAAAACTGCTTCTTCTTTTTCTAATGTTGGAATTTTCTTACGGTCCTCAGCGGGAACAACTTTTGCTTCAGTTAAAGGATCCGTTTGTCCGTAATCAGGAGTAATTTGTGGAATAAAATCCTTGTCATGTCCTGGTACGCTATAATCATAAGGCCAACGGTAAACGTGAGGAATTTCTCCAGGCCAGTTACCATGTAAATGTTCAACGGGAGTAGTCCATTCCATGGTGTTACTTTCCCAAGGATTTTGAACTGCTTTTTTACCTTTAAACATACTATAGAAAAAGTTAAATAAGAAAATAAATTGAGCAATTCCACCTACAAATGCTGCGTAAGTAATGAACTTATTCATGTCAACAAATACATTAAATTGATCGTAAGCAGTAAATGCATAATACCTACGAGGCACGCCAGCTAGACCCATAAAGTGCATTGGAAAAAACACACAATAAGCCGAAACAATGGTTAACCAAAAATGGATTTGACCTAAACTTTCGTTCATCATTCTTCCAAACATTTTAGGGAACCAATGATAAATACCGCAAATCATACCAAATATTGCAGCGCTACCCATTACTAAATGGAAATGTGCCACTACAAAATAAGTATCGTGTAAGTTAATATCTAATGCCGCATTTCCTAGGAAAATACCAGTTAATCCACCCGAAATAAAGAATGAAACTAAACCAATGGCAAACATCATTTGAGGATTTAAACGCAAATTACCTTTCCATAAAGTTCCTAAATAGTTAAATGTTTTTACTGCCGATGGAACCGCAATAATTAAAGTTCCAAGCATAAACACAGAACCTAAGAATGGATTCATTCCTGTAATAAACATATGATGGCCCCAAACTATAAATGATAATAATGCAATAGCCATAATAGAACCAATCATGGCACGGTAACCAAATATAGGTTTACGCGCATTGGTAGCAATTACTTCAGAAGTAAGTCCTAATGCAGGTAATAAAATAATATATACTTCAGGATGTCCTAAGAACCAAAATAAATGTTGGAATAAAATGGGTGAACCACCAACTCTTTCAATTCCACCTGCTAAGTCCGCAGGAATTTCATTCAAGTAAAATGAAGTTCCAAAACTTCTGTCAAATACTAATAATAACGAACCACCAAATAAAACTGGGAATGATAAAATACCTAAAATAGCAGTGAATAAAAATGCCCAAATAGTTAATGGCATTCTAGTCATTTTCATTCCTTTGGTACGCATATTAATTACCGTTGCTACGTAGTTAATACTACCTAATAACGAAGAAACAATAAACACAATCATTGAAACTAACCATAATGTCATTCCTGTACCAGAGCCTGGTATTGCCTTTGGCAATGCAGATAATGGAGGATAAATTGTCCAACCTGCAGAAGCTGGTCCACCTTGTACAAATAAAGAACTTAACATTAATACTGAAGAAGTAAAGAAAAACCAATATGATAACATATTTAAAAATGGTGATGCCATATCTCTTGCTCCAACTTGCAAAGGAATTAGTAAGTTACTAAATGTACCACTTAATCCCGCAGTTAATACAAAAAATACCATGATAGTACCATGAATTGTAATTAATGCCAAATAAAAGTTTGGATCAATTTTACCACCTTTTCCCCACTCACCTAAAATAGTTTCGAAAATTGGAAACGAAGTTTCAGGATAAGCTAATTGTAAACGAAATATTAATGACATTAACATGCCAATAGTTCCCATAATGATTCCAGTTATTAAAAACTGTTTTGAAATCATTTTATGGTCCATACTAAATATGTATTTCGAAATAAATGTTTCTTTGTGATGACCATGATCTCCGTGATGTTGATCATCGCTATGTATTGCTGCTGCGCTCATATATGTCTTTTATGTTATTCTTTGTGAATGATTAATTAATTAGAAGCTATTGGGTTTTCTTTACTTAAAAAAGAATGTAATGAATTTGTTTCAGTTCCTTTTGCAGTTAATGCGGGTTGTTCTTTTATCCATTTGTCAAAATCAGCTTGGGTGTCAACGATTACTTTCATTTTCATTCTATAATGTGCGCTACCACAAATTTTATTACACAATAATATATAATCAAAATTTGGATTTTCTAATTTTACACGCATTTCATTAGTAGTTAAAGTAGGGGTAAAGTCAAACTTAGTTGGTAAACCCGGAACAACATTCATTTGTGCTCTAAAATGAGGTAAATATGCTGAATGTATTACATCTTTTGCTCTAAAATGTAAGTAAATAGCTTTATTAACAGGAATATGTAATTCTGTTGTAATAACATCATCGCCAGCAAATTCTTTAGTGCTATCAACACCTAAAGCGTTTACAATTCCCATTTGACGGAAGTCGTATTTTCCTAATTTGTTATCTGCGCCACTGTAACGAGCATTCCAAGCAAATTGATAACCAAAAACTTCAATATTCATGGCATCTTTATCTTTACTTGTAGTCATATCGCTCCATACAATTAAACCTCTTACCACTAATATAGTTAGTACAAAAGCGGGAACAATGGTCCAAAGCAACTCTAATTTATGGTTGTCAGGATAAAATAACGCTTTGCGTTTTTTATCTTCTTTATATTTATAAGTGTACCAAAACAAAAGAATATGAGTTATAACAAATACAATTCCAGTTAACCACAAGGTAATCATAAACATGTTATCATATTCATCGGCATGAGCTGATGCACTTGGCAAAGTAAATAATGTTAGTTTTCCATGAACTACCATCTCCCATGCAAATGCTGCCATTCCAACAATTAAAAATACCAATGCTAAATAAGCATTTATTTTTCCCCAATTAATTACTTGTTTCTTTTGAACATCGCCTACTTTCGATAAAATATCGAATATCATTCCAATAATAAATACCAATAATATGGCAATTCCGGCTATTAACCAGTTAATGTTACTTGCTGTCGATTTTGCTGCTTCCGCGGCATCGGTAGTCATATCCTGCGCAAAAACTGATAAGCTACTAAAAAGTATCATAGCTATCATTAGTACAAAAGATGCTTTAATTTTCAAATGCTTCATTGGTATATTTCTTTGTTTTTTTGTGTAAATTGTGTTGCAATATAAGAATGGTGTCAAATAGTTCTAAATATCTTTTTATTAATTGATAACTATCAATGAAATTAATTAATTGAAAGATTATTAAATTTAACAACCACAGCGAGTTAAAGGTTTTAAAACTGTGGATATTTTTTTTTATGATTTAAATATTTCACAAAAAAATAATTTAACGGTTAGTTATTATTAAAAATTACATATTTGCATTCTATAAAATATGCGAAAAATAATTAAAATAAAAATATTTATATTGTGTTTGTTATTGAATACAACAAACATTTTTAGCCAAGTTAAAAACGAAGGTAAATTCACCACCGCATCTAGGTTGGGTTTAACCGTTAATAATTTTGGAACTATAGGCAGACCAACTGTAAGAACCAATACAAGCGGACCTCCATCTATGGCTTATCCTAGAGGAAGTGGTGTAGAACATTTGTTTGAAGCGGGTTTGTGGATTGGGGCTTATGTGAACGGACAAGTTCGTGTATCAAGTACAAGCGCTGAAAGCAGTTCAGGTTACTCGTCTGGTGCAGGAAATTTTGAATTTACAGCATTGTCAAATGTATTGGAAAGATCCAATTTAACAAAAAGTGCTAATTATTCTAATTCAGCAATTTCGCATCAAGATTTTGTAATAAAAATGACGGATAGTAATACCATTATTCCTGGAACTACTATTCCTATAAATGGTCATAGTAATCCTTTAAAAGCAGTTGTAAAGCTTGAAGTTCTGAATTGGAATTATTCTTATGCTGATTATTTTGTAATACTTAATTATACCATTACCAATAAAAGTAAAGAAAGATGGGATTCTGTTTATATTGGAAATTTTGCCGATTTAGTAGTTAGAAACGTAAACGTAACTAGAGAAACAGGTTCATTGTTTTTTCAAAGAGGAAGAAATTTTGTTGACAAAAAAAACAATGCAATTGTAGCTTATATGGCTGCAAAATCTGCTGATGATTATAATTTTATAAGTTCTTATGGTGCCATGCAATTTTTAGGCGTTGATTGGAATGGATTATTTTTTAACCCAAGTAAACCCGAAATATTTACCAACAAAGGTTTTACCGCTCCAACTTATAATGCTAATTTTTGGACTTTTGGTTCTACCACTCCTCCATTTATTGGACCTAACGATGAATTAACTCGTTACAGTAAAATGGCAATTGGAATTGATTCCAATGATTTGAATTCAAGTGGCGGACCTACTTATGGTGCTCCTTCTAATTGGTTACAGCTAATGAGTGTTGGGCCTTTTCGTTCCTTAGAACCAGATTCCAGTATGACATATACAATGGCTTTTGTATCGGCAAAGCAATTAAGAGATTTTGTTCAAAATCAATCACAGTCTATTTTAAGTACTGATGGTTCTCAAGCGGAATTGAAAGAACATTTTAACAGAAGTAGGTCTACTTATTTGGGTGAAGATGCCGATGAAACGGGTATTTATTCTGTTGAAAAAGATTTGAATCAAAATGGCAAATTAGATCGTTTTGTATTACCCGAACCTCCTGCAGATCCAAAAGTGAAAATTATAGCTGGTAACAAAAAACTAACTATTTATTGGAGTAATAATGCGGAATTATCTGTAGATCCAATTACAAGAGAAAAAGATTTTGAAGGATACAAAATATATTCAAGTAAAATAGGAGATGATTTAAAACCGAACTTTACCGATGCTCGTAACTTAATTGGCACTTGGGATAGTATTGAAAATGATGTTGGGAATAATAATGGTTTTGATTTAATACGTTTGCCACAACCCATCACATTTGAAGGCGATACCACAAAATATTACTATAGTTACACTATTAATAACATAAGTAACGGATGGCAATATTTAATAATTGTAACTGCATTTGACAAAGGAAACAAAAAATTAAATTTAGAATCGTTAGAATCATCATTTAGTGGAAATGATTTTAGGGTTTTTGCTGGAAGCGAAACCAATAATTTTACCAAGGAAGACCAAGATACCAAAGTAGGTGTTTATCCAAATCCTTATAATACTAGCGCAGCTTGGGACGGAACAACTTCACGAACCAGAAAACTATATTTTTATAATTTACCCCAAAACTGCGAAATTACTATTTATACCACAAGTGGTGATGTAATATCAAATTTTAAACATCATTCAGATACTTATAATGGCGAAGGAAATGCTTGGTTTGATAGATTAAGTGATAGGGAAAAGACAGTAATGACAGGTGGCGAACACGCTTGGGATTTATTAAGCGATTCCAAAAACCAGATAACGCAAGGAATATATATGTATAGTGTAAAAGATTTAGCCACAGATATAGTTCAAACAGGTAACTTTGCAGTGATAAAATAATTTAAAATAAACAAAAACAACTAAATATAAATAAACAAAAAAATGAAAAAAACAATTCTACTTTTCACAACCATTTTGGGTGGATTAATTGCCAATGCGCAAAATCCTTATCCATTACTTTCTATTGACTCCATTACTTTTGTTAATGCAGCCAAACTTTCTGTATTAACAGGAAATACACTACCTGATTATGTGAATCCTACTTTCAAAGATACCATTTACCGAGATACTGTTCGTTTTGAAGGAATTGTTGTAAGTAATCCAAAAGCTTACGGGCTTTCAATTAGTAGAAAAGCTGCCTATATTCAACGCAAAGGTGGTGGACCTTGGAGTGGAGTAATGGTAATGTGTGAACCTTCAGGAACTGGAACTACTTTAGCTACACTAAACACAGAATCTAAATTTTATGACAATTTTGTAGTAGGTTATAAAGTTAGAGTTACTGCAGTTATCAGAGATTTTCAAGGTGAAACACAAATCAACTTAATTAGAAGTAATCCTAATTGGGAAAATGGAGTGGAACAATTAAGTTTAACTCCAGATACATTAGTTTACACTGATATAACTGCCGATAAATTAATGTTAGGAAATCCTAATTCATCTTCAAGAATACCACAAAAAATGACAGGTGAACAATATGAAGGATCTTTGGTTCGTTTAAGAAATGTTACGGTTTATAGTGTAGTAAATGTAATATCAGGAAATACAAATAGAACAGCTTGGAGTGTAATTGATGACAATGGAAACGTAATTGAGGTAAGAGATTTTTCTTCTTATTATAGAAGAGATGCCATTGGCGATTCAACTGGTTTAGGTGTGGTTAATCCTAATAGATTTATTGCTCCAGCTATTGGAACTCGTTTAGATTTTATTCAAGGTGTAGTTACAGAGTATGCGGTAAGTGGCGCAGCTCGTTATGGAATTGCTCCAATTTACCCTGGCGATTATAAAATATGTACTTCTTGTCCTCCGTCTATTCGTTTTATTAGTAAAAATCCTTCTATAGTTAAATCAAGTGATACAACAAAACTAGTTTTTGAAATTACCGTTGGAGATACTACTTTAGCAAATAGCAAAGTATATTTTAAAAACTCAATTACTAATATGATGGATTCAGTAAGTTTAACTGCTGTTCCTAATTTTCCAAATTATTATTTAGCTCAAATTCCTCGTACCAATACCGAATGTGTAATGACGTATTGGGTTCAAGCTACTGACAAAAAAAGTAGAACTACTTTAGTTCCTGATCCATTTAGCTTTGGAAACAAATACTATATTACTGGTCCAAATGGCGTAGATAATATTAGGGCTTTACAAACAAGCGTAGTTCCTAACGGAACAAGTATTTGGAATGGTGATTCATTATTAGGAATCAATGTAAAAGGTGTAGTTACTGCTTTAAATTATGGTAACATGGTTACTATTCAAGACGGACAAGGTGCTAATTCAGCAATATTTGTTCAGCGTAATTCAGGTGCCGATTCTGCTGCTAAATGGCAATTAGGTGATTCAGTATTAATTACTAGAGCTAAAGTTACCGAAAACTTTAACGTAACCACTTTATACAATGTATTAAGTTCTGTAATTTCTTCAGGAAATCCTTTACCAGCATTTCAAACTGATTTATCTATCGATTCATTTGCAGTTGGTAGTATTGATTATAGTCGTAAATGGGAAGGTGTATTGGTTAAATTTGATAGCTTAACAGTTACAAGCAAAAACCCAGATGAACCTACAGGTGGTGCTTTCGGTGAATTTGCTGTAAGTAGAAATAATGGAGCAAGCTTTAGAATTGATGATTATAATACCAACTTTAAAAACTATAACAATTTGGTAAATGTTGGTTTGAAAATGAGCTATATTCAAGGACCAATGTATTTTGCAAATGGTAATTTTAAATTAATTCCTAGAAATGCTGCTGATGCCGATTTCTCAAATATTGATACCATTAAACCTGTTATTACTATCATTGGCGCTAATCCTTTTTC
>CAISTO010000403.1 GCA_903888395.1 uncultured Bacteroidota bacterium
AGATAAAATGATACTGGTGAGCATTGGTTACTCGGCTTGTCATTGGTGTCATGTAATGGAACACGAAAGTTTTGAAAACGAAGAAGTGGCCGAACTGATGAACAAAAACTTTATTTGCATAAAAGTAGATAGAGAAGAACGTCCCGATATAGATCAAATATACATGGATGCGGTGCAATTGCTAACTGGGCGTGGCGGTTGGCCTTTAAATTGTTTTGCTTTACCTGATGGAAGACCGCTGCATGGTGGAACTTATTTTCCAATAGAACAATGGAAAAAAACATTGCAATCCATTGCCGATTTTTACCAAGACAGAAAAGTAGAGGCCTTTGAATATGCTGCAGAATTAACCAATGGAATTAATAAATTAGACCAAATTATTCCTGCGGAAAATTCAGCAATAAAATTAGAAACCATTGAAACTGCAGTAAAAAATTGGAGTAAAAATTTTGATTTAATATATGGTGGATACAATTGGGCACCTAAATTCCCCATGCCCAATAATTGGCAATTTTATTTGCAATATTACCAGTTTTCAAAAAACGAATTGCTGTTAGAAGCGGTAACACAAACCTTGAATGGCATGGCCAATGGCGGTATTTTTGACCAAATAGAAGGTGGTTTTGCGCGCTATAGTACCGATGTGTATTGGAAAGCCCCACATTTTGAAAAAATGCTTTACGATAATGGGCAATTAATGGGTTTATATGCGCAAGCTTTTCAGTTAACAAAAAACCCTTTGTATAAAAATATTATTTACAAAACGCACCAGTTTTTACAACATGAATTAACCCACGAAAATGGTTTGTTTTATTCAGCCTTAGATGCCGATAGTGAAGGAATAGAAGGCAAATATTATATATGGACTCGCCAGGAATTAGTGGAATATTTAGGCGAAAAAGAACCTTTGTTTAGCCTTTATTATTCGGTAGATGCCTATGGAAATTGGGAACATGGTGCAAGCATTTTATACAAAACCAGAACCATAGAAGAATTAGAAAAAATTACAGGAAAAAGCAGCATTGAAATAGAAGCAATCATTGAAAAATGCAATGCTATTTTAGTTGCTGAACGCAATAAAAAAACCAAACCCGGATTAGATGATAAAGTAATTACAAGCTGGAATGCTTTAATGATTTCGGGTTATTGCGAAGCATACAAAGCATTGAATGATAAAACATTTTTCTATGCTGCGCAAAAAGCATTGGATAGTATTTTAGAAAATTTATGGGTAAATAACCAATTGTTTAGAATCTATAAAAATGGTAAAATTAGCATTCATGGATTTGCGGAAGATTATGCTTGTTTAAGCAAAGCATTGATTGATTTTTACCAAATTAGTTTTGATGAAAAATACTTGCAAAAAGCCAATGAATTAATGGAGTTAAGCATTAGCTATTTTTACAGTGCTGAGAAAAAACTATTTTACTTTAAATCAAATACCGACACCGCTTTAATAGCCCGAAAATTGGACTTAACTGATGATGTGATTCCAAGTGCGAATAGTATTTTTGGCCATTGTTTACAAGCATTAAGCTATTATTTTAGCAATGATAACTATGGAAACATGGTGAATGAAATGTTAAATTTAGTACAACAAAAATTTGCTAAAAACACCAGTAGTTATACCAATTGGATGCAGTTAAGTTTAAATAAAATACAAGGTGTAAAACAAATTGTAATGATTGGAAATGATGCTGAAAATTACATGCAACAATTGCAACAGCAGTATTCCCCAAACACACTTTTTGCCATTGCAAAGCAACATACAAACATGCCTTTATTGAAAGATAAAATGCCTACTGAAGGCAAAACTGCTATTTATGTTTGTAATGATAAAACCTGTGGATTGCCGGTTTATAGTTTGGAAGACTTATAGGTTTAAAGGTTTTTTAGAAGCAATCATTTTTGATTTACACAAAAATGATTGCTTCTAAAGCCTCAATTATTTAACTTTTACAAATTTATTATTGTAAATAACCGTTCCGTTTGAAACAATATTTACCATATAAATTCCATTGGTTAATTCATTTAAATTTTCAATGGCAAACTTGTTGTAACCTGCATTTAAATGAATAGTAACATCCTTAATTATTTTGCCAGTTATATCGGTAATATTAAGTTGAGTGTTTGCGTTTTCAAACGATTCAATTGCAACATATAAATGATCGGTAATTGGGTTTGGATATACAATTACTTGAGGTAAAATATCTTTACCATTTACAATTGAAATAATTTTTGAATATTCAAATTCACCATTCAAATCAACTTGTTTTAGTCTGTAAAAAACTGCTTTATTTACTAAAAACACGTTGGCATCTACAAAATTGTAGTTTGTTAATTGATTGCTGTTTACAGCACCATTCACAAAACCAATTTCAGTAAAATTTCTACCATCAAAACTACGTTCTATTGCAAATCCATTGTTATTAATTTCACTGGCAGTTGACCAATATAAATTGGCATTGTCGTTTTTAGCATTTCCAGTAAATGAAATTAACTGAACAGGCAAAGGATTATTAATAGCACCAATCATAAATTGATTGTTGAACAAAGTAGAATCAACGCCCATAGTTACCGTTTGACCTAATAAGCTAAATGCATTTGCGTTATTTTTTGCCAAAGTCCAAGTTGCACTGCTACCATTAGCGCGGGTAAATAATTTAAAATCGTTTGCATTTGCACCGGTAACTATACCTACAACATTAAAAGTTACGTTGGCACTGTCCATAGTTCCCGCACCATAACGGTACATTAACCAATAATTTTGAAAAACAGCTGTTACTCCACCAGGTGCAGTAATTGGCGAAACCACCAAAGCAGTGTCAACAAAACGATGCACATAAATATCATTGGAAGCACTTTGATTATAAATATTCATATTGATACCTGTTCCAGCAAATGCTTGCGTACCACTTGAACTTATGGTTTGATTATTTACTGTTGGAGTTCCTAACGGAAAATTGGTAGCTAAAAAAGTGGGTGTATTATTAATTACACCGGCATTACAATTTCCGGATGCATCTACCACATAACTTCCACTTATTTCATCTAAACGGTAATATGCTTTTAAGTTTACATTCGATGCATTTGCTAAACGAGTATGCATGTTTCTTCTAATTTGAAGGGCTGTTCTACAAGTGTCCCAAATTCTTATTTCATCAATAGAACCAACTAAAAAGCCAGTGCTTGTTCTTAACGATCTTCCTATAAATACAGGTTGTTTATTACCTACAATGGTGCCA
>CAISTO010000404.1 GCA_903888395.1 uncultured Bacteroidota bacterium
TTGTGTCCAAATTATTTTAAATTAATAATAATTTATTATTGTATATTAGTGTTACGAGGAAAGTTGAAAACACAATACAATAAAAATAAAATTAACTATATATGAAAAAAGCGAACATATTATTTTTAATGTTAATGATTGGCATTGGGATGAGTTATCTATTATATAAATCCTGGATTGTATTCGGTTGGTGGACATTAACATGGACTGGTATTGTATCAATATTTTCGAGAATACTTCTTCAGAATATCGCAAGTGCTAAAAGCGAATCCGATGGAATTATTACCTTCAATCCAAAAGAGTGGCCAAAATATCTTAGCGTGATAATTTCTATAACGATAGGGTATTATTTATATACCAAACTGAATATGCCAGGAGTATCAAGTGGTGATTACACGTTTGGCGTTTCATATTTAGTCTCACTTACACTGATACCGATCCTTTACTCAGGTTATAAAATTACAAGAGATAGGAACGATTATATTACAATTAATTCATCTAGCTTGTCTTATCGAGATAACGAGGAGTCTGGTGACATTAAATTATTTGATATTTCCCTTGCTAAATTAGAAGGTGGAATTATAAAGATAACATTAAGAAATTCAAGTGTTGTTATTATTAAATTAAAAAACATGAATTTTAATGCAAAAGATCAAGAAGCGGCATTTGCTGAGATAGCAAAAAGAATTTCAAAAATTGATGATGGAGAGTTGGTGATTGGGGTAAAAGATCTTGGACAATAGCGAATTTAATAACTTTAAAAATAAGCCAACTATATTAGCTTGCTTATTTTTAAAGTTATTCCGGTTTTTGCTTATGTAATTCTTCAATTATTAAATCAAGCTTTTTATTTAATTGCTTTATTTCTAAATCGTTTGACTTATCTAATTTCGATAAATCCTGAATAAATTCGTCTTGAACAGAATTGGTCATTACTGCAATAAACACGTTTAAGGTAATCATTGATGTTACAATAAAGAAGGAAAAAAAATACATGTCAACAACAAAAATTGGCAGGTTGGGAGAATGCACTACGACAACTTTAATAATTTCGGCATAATCAAAACCACTTGTAATGAAAATAAACAAGGATTTGGATGCAGCATATAGGTTACTAAATGATACAATTTCAAAATCTTTCTTTTCAAAAAGACTCATGCCAAGCAAGGCGTAAACAAACAACAGTAGCGTTAACAATAAGCCAAACGTCATTACAGAGGGAATAACGTAAATAATCTTCTTTTCAATACTTTTTAATTTTTCAGAAATTTCAAATAATCTTAAAATTCTTGTTACCCTGAACAATCGTAATATATAAATAGTTTCTGGATGCGTAAAAAAGCCTTTTAAAAAAGAGAGATAACCCAGTACCAATAAACAAATATCAAAATAATACCAAAATCGTTCAAAAACATCTGTAGTATGTTGTTTATAACGTAGTATAATTTCATAAGTGAAAAGCAATACTAATATTACATCAATAATGTCGAAGAATTTTTGATTTTGAGCATTGCCAAAAATAATTTCGGCGGTTATTAATATTGTTGATGCAACAATTAAGATTATTGAAAAAATATGAAGTTTTTTTTCTGTGTCTATACTTGGGCGGTACCAGCTCATAAGAAAATTTGAGGTTAAATAAATAATTTAATAATGCGAGAGATGCCATATACTAACATATAGGCAAAAAGATAAACAACCGCTTTACCTATTACTAAAGTAGCTAATCCTTTAATAAAACTAAATATAGAAGTAGTCCAATTCTCAATTTTATCAAGTTTTTTTGCCGCAATTTTTACCGCTTCAAAACTAGAACTTTTTGATTGTAGTTCTTCAATATAACCCGTAATCATAATTGCGCCACTTTTTGTAATATTCATTTTATACGTTGGAATTGCAAGCTCGCGACCATCGATTAGAAACAGAGCAACATAAGCTCTTCTGAATATAAAACCGATTTTGTCTATTTGGATCTTTATATTTTTTATATCAGAAATTAAAACACAGGTTTCTTGGTCATTGTCAAACCACGTGACCTTATCTATACTCAACACAACTCTATCATTATTATTTTTAAATATGATTATCAAAAATACGATAGACGGTATAAGGAAATAAGAAAATAAAAAAATTAACACATAATTATTTGAATCAAATGCTTTTAATTCGGATGGTAAATTATTGTAATAATAAAATGCGAAAAAATCAATTATAAACATTGGTAGATACCATTGGAATTCAGATGGATTAAAATATATATCATCCTTATATACATCTCGTTTTGTTTTTAATTTGCCTGAAAAATAAATCACCAAAATGCTTGATATGGTAAGCAATGTAAGTATTAAAAAACCGGCAGTCTTTGCAGCTAAAAAAAACAATATAATATATAATGATATTAATAAAGTTGCTATAATATTCAAAAAATGTTTTTTCATATAGTACTATTTATAATTTTTAAATTTAAGGTAAATAAAACACATATTGTATTGTTTTATATATTAAAATGTGATTCTTAAAGTATACAAGTATTTTGGGGTCTCTATTTGCTTATTCTCAAAA
>CAISTO010000405.1 GCA_903888395.1 uncultured Bacteroidota bacterium
ACCAATTCCAATGGCAGTAGAAACTCCTAAGCCAGCTTTTACTATTTGGTCAGCAGCTTCGTAAGTTAAAGTTCCTGATTTTGAAACAATACCAATTCTTCCTGCTTTAAAAACAAAACCTGGCATGATACCAACTTTAGCTTGACCTGGCGTAATAACACCCGGACAATTTGGTCCTATTAATGTACATCCACGAGATTTGATATATTCTTTTACGGGAATCATATCTGCTACTGGAATTCCTTCAGTAATACAAATAATTACTTTAATTCCTGCATCTGCAGCTTCCATAATTGCATCAGCAGCAAAAGCCGGTGGAACAAATATGATAGAAGTATTTGCACCCGCAGTATTTACTGCATCTTGTACTGTATTAAATACTGGTTTTTCCAAATGTGTTTGTCCACCTTTTCCCGGTGTAACTCCACCAACTACATTGGTTCCATACTCAATCATTTGTTGTGCATGAAAAGTTCCTTCGCTACCGGTAAAACCTTGTACTATTACTTTTGAATCGTTATTAACTAAAACTGCCATTTTTTATTTTTTAAAAGAGTGGCAAATATGCAATTTTATTTAATTAAAACTACTGTTTGTTTGATACTTTTTTTGAATAAAAAACTATCAAACAGTTTTTCAACTAAATGATTTTAAGAGATTTGAAAAATTAAAAATTAAAATCATGAATTTTATTTGTGCTATTCTTGAGTTTTTTACTTGCTAACTCGTTTATTTTATGAAGCAGTAATTCGTTATTTATTGGTTTTCCTTTTAATATTATTGCAACTTTAAAGCCTTTAATTATCAATATTTTTTGTAATGAATAACAGTTTGATATATCACTTTAAATCAATAAAATATTTAATTTAAATAATTTTGTTTTCAGTAAAGTAATTATCATTGATTGAATGCTCCTCGTCTATTTCTAATTCAAATGCTACTTTTGCGGTGCATCCTGCAATGTCATTATTTAATAATTCAAAACTTCCATGAAGGTCTTTTACAAAATTATTTACTATAAAAAGGCCTAAACCAAAACCATCATTTTCAGCGTTTTTCTTCAAATTTGAAAACACTAAATCTTTCATATTTTTACCGTTAAAACCAAGTCCTTCATCAATGATTGCAATTGATATTCTACCTTTTGTGACATCTTGAATCTTAAAGGTTTTTAATAATTTGATTTCAATTTTGATTACACCTTTTTCGCTAAACTTTAATGAATTGTATAATAAATTTTGTATAATGCTTGTAATTTTATTTTTGTCAGCAATAACAAAATTTGGTAAATCAGCAGAAATAAGTTGAGAGAATAAAATATTTTTTTGGCTACATTGAATTTGAAAATCTTTAAAAATACTTTGTAAGGTTTCGTTTAAATTAAATGGCTCATTTACCACTAAATTATTTTTTGAATCTATTTGCAAATAACTTTCAATATTATTCATGCTAAAATTAAGGTTGCTTCCCGAAGCATTTATTCCCAATAAATATTTGCGTAATTCTGTTAAGTTTTTACTTTCATTAGCCAGGTAACTGTAGTTCATTAATGAGTTTAATGGAGTTCGTAATTCTTGGTTTATCCTATCTAAAATATTACTTTTAGCAGCCAAAGAAAGTACTAATGTTTTATGTTTTTTCTTTTGGGTTATTGAATAAAAAAATAAAATAGTTAGCAGTATCAAAAATACAATGACACAAATTAGCACTAATAAAATGGTTTTTTTATGTTGAACGCTACCGTCTTTTTCTAATATATTTATTTCATTTACTTTGTTTTCTGCAGCTAGTAATTTAATATTTTGGTCTATTTCAGCTTTCTCGTAATTTGAATCTATATTTTCAATTTCAGCTCCTTTATTTGCATCTAAAATTTGTTTTGCTGTGCTTTCCTTAGCATAATATAATGCATTTTCATTGTCGCCTTTTAACTCATATATTTTACTTAATTGCTTACAGCTTTCATAGTATTCTAAAGCGTATTTGTTTGCCTTAGCTAATTTCATTGCTTGCGTTGAGAAATACAATGCACTGTCTATTTTTTTTGTTTCAAAATAAATACATCCTAAACTCAATGATGAAATGGTAGTGTTATAATAATCAGATTTTAGTTTATCTAGTTGATAGGATTCGTTTATAGATTGAAATGCCTTTTTAAAGTTTCTTTTCGATAAATAAATCATTCCAATATTATTCAGCACCGTTGAAATATCGGCTTGCAAATTGTTTTTCTTAAATACTTCTAAACTAATGTTATAATAGTATAAAGCCTTCATTTCAAGACGTGTATATTTGTAAATATTGCCTAAATTATTTGAAATTTTTGCAAATGCTATTTCATCACCATGGTTTTTTAAAATATTATAAGCTTTGGAGTAATAAAATTCTGCTTTTAAAGTATCCTTCATTTCCAAGTTTAAAGAACCAATTTTGTTATAAACCAAAGCAATGCTTTTTTGGTTACCAGATTTTTCGGCTTTACTCAATGCACCCATATAATAACGCATTGCTTTTGAATAATCTGATTGTATAAAATACAAATTACCCATGTTTTCATATGCCCAAGAAATGGTATTTAAATCGTTCGATTTATTGGCGTACGAAATGGCATATAAGTATTTTGTTTTCGCATTTTTATAATTACCTCTGTTTATTTCAAAATAACCTAAAATAATATATGCACCGGCTAATCCTTTTGGATAGTTAATTTTATTAGAAATTTTAAATGATTGCTGCGCATAATTAATAGCAGTAGCAGTATCAGTTTGCTTTACTAAGTCGGCCAAAGCAATATAAATATCTACTCGTTGGTAGTCTTTAGCAAAGGGTAATAGCGATTCTAAACTGTCTTTTTCACTTTCTATTTGTGCTTGTAGGTAATTAGCAAATAGTATAAAAGAAAGTAAATAGAGTGTTATTAGTTTAATTTTTTTCATAAATATGGAGGTACAAAGTATATAAAAAAATATTGTTTTGTAAAATATATTATTTCATTGTCTTTTGGTAATTTTAAAATCAATTAATACCTTTATTAAACACATTTATGAAAATATTTTAAGTTTCAAGCAAATTTATAAATTCTGTTTCATCAATTAAAGTTATTTTTGGAAAATATTATGGCAAAAACATCAACCTCATTCTTCTGTAAAAACTGTGGCGCTTCTTCAACCAAATGGGTTGGAAAATGTACCAGTTGTGGCGAGTGGAATACTTATGTAGAAGAAGTAATTCATAAAGAAAAAATTGATTATAAAAGTACTTGGAAAGAAAGCAGCAATACACAACGTGCTTTAAAACCAGTTCCTATTAATCAAGTGGAGCAAAAAAATGATGTTCGTTTGGTGCTAAAAGATGGTGAATTTAGTAGAGTTTTGGGTGGCGGATTGGTTCCTGGATCCGTTATTTTAATTGGTGGTGAACCTGGAATTGGGAAGTCAACATTATTACTTCAAATAGCTTTGCAATTTGATAATTTAAAAGTGCTTTATATAAGTGGTGAGGAAAGCGATACGCAAATTAAAATGCGTGCCGAACGATTGCCTTATTCCAACGATAACTGTTATTTATTTACCGAAACTTCTACCCAAAAAATTGGTAAAGCTTTTCAAGAATTACAACCCGATATTGTAATTGTTGATTCCATTCAAACTTTACAAAGTGAATTAATAGATGCCACTCCGGGAAGTATTTCGCAGGTAAAAGAAACTGCTGGCGATATGATTCGATTTGCAAAAGAAACGGGAACACCAGTTTTTTTAATTGG
>CAISTO010000406.1 GCA_903888395.1 uncultured Bacteroidota bacterium
ACACTGACTATAAAAATACTGCCCCAAAGAAAGGCCAAATGCTAGTTGCCTGGGATTTTTTATCTAATATAAAAGAACATACTAGCACCTGGATAGTGGAGACAAAAAAATGGTCTAAAAAATCATTTTTAGACCATTTGGCTTAATTACAAGAATTAATTAATTAACAACAACCTGCGCTTGGCACGCAAGTGCTTGTTGGTTTTTCAGCGTAAACAGTTATAGAAAAGATACCCATTTGGGAAGCTTTAAAGGACGCCATTTCTGTGTCATTCAAATAGTTTTTAAGGATATCATCAGGGATCACAATTGGTTTTTCTTTCTGAACTGTGATATTTTTGAATCCATTGTGTTCAATTAGTTCTAAATACACTTCCTTTTGAATCGCACCCGATACGCATCCTGCATACATTTCTGCTGCATTTTTTAAAGCATCGGGCAAATTGCCAACTAGTACAACATCTGAAATACTAAAATGTCCTCCTGGCTTTAGCACTCTATAAATATCTTTAATTACTGCATTTTTATTTGGGACCAAATTCAATACACAATTACTAACTACTACATCTGCAACATTTGCTGCGATTGGCATATTTTCAATATCACCTGCCCTAAATTCTACATTATTCAAACCTAGTTTTTCGGCATTGGCCCTTGCTTTGTCAATCATGGCTGGTGTAAAATCAACGCCTATTACTTTGCCCGCTGGGCCTGTAAACTTTCTTGCAACAAAACAATCATTGCCTGCACCAGATCCTAAATCAACTACTACATCTCCTTCTTTAATTTTTGCAAACTCGGTTGGCAAACCACAGCCAAGTCCTAAATCTGCATCGGCATTATAACCAGGCAAGGTTGAATAATCTTCTGACATAATATTGTATACTTCAGTGCTACATCCACCTGCTCCACAACATGAAGACATATTAGTTTCTTTGTCTTGTAACGCAATCTCACTATATTTTTCTTTCACTAATGTTTTTAATGCTTCTTCGGTTTTCATAATTTTTTATTTTAATGTTAACAACAATTTTCTTTTTTAAATGTCATACTAAACAATCCAGTAAGTAATTTCTTTGCTTTGTTCCATTCTACTTTATCAATACAATAGCAAGTTTTTACCCCAGCAATATCCCCCTTTATCAAGCCCGCTAGTTTCAATTCCTTTAAATGCTGAGAAACAGTACTTTGCGATAGCGGCAGTTCTTCTACTATAGCGCCACAAATACAAGTTTGTTTTTTTAGCAAAAGTTGAATAATTGCCACTCTTGCTGGATGAGCAAGGGCTTTTGCATACACTGCAATTTGTGCTTCTTTATTGGAATAATCTGCCATAGGTTCGTTTATTAATCGTAAAATTACGATTAATAAACTATATCCAAAATTATTTTATTGCTGATTCTAGTCATAAAAAAAACCGGTCAAATTTTTGACCGGTTTTTTTACTATTTCAATTCAATTTTATGCATTAAAGGCTTCTGACACTCCCTTGTGTAAAATTTTTCCTGCTCTAATATTTAGTCCCTTTGCAAGGGCTGGATTTTCAGCACATGCAATTTCCCATCCTTTATTAGCAATAGCCAGTGCATAAGGCAAAGTTGCTTGTGTAAGCGCACGTGTAGAAGTTTGAGGAACTGCACC
>CAISTO010000407.1 GCA_903888395.1 uncultured Bacteroidota bacterium
AAATTAGCAGCGATGAAACGTGAAAAAGAATTGAAAAGCGCAAATGGCAGAAAATTTATTTGGAGTTTAATTGAAAACAAAATGAATTAGCTCGTTGGGCTCTTATCCGCTGGCTAGCGGACGTAGGTTCGAGTCCAGCCTCCGCAACCAAGTAAACACAAGGGTTTTCAGCGATTGCTGAAAACCCTTTTTTTATTTCCTGCGCCAGTGTCGCCAGTAGATAAAAAAAGAATATATTTGGGCGAGTCAATTTATAAAAATGTTTACAGTTTACGTTTTATATTCTCCGTCATTCAATAAAATTTATGTAGGTTATACTTCTGATTTAGAAGTTAGAATTTTATCTCATAATGTTCTTGCTGTTAAAGGTTATACTATAAAGTTTAGGCCATGGGAAATAATTCACACTGAAGTTTTTGAAACAAAATTAGCAGCGATGAAACGTGAAAAAGAATTGAAAAGCGCAAATGGCAGAAAATTTATTTGGAGTTTAATTGAAAACAAAATGAATTAGCTCGTTGGGCTCTTATCCGCTGGCTAGCGGACGTTGTTTAGAGTCCAGCCTCCGCAACCAATTAAATCCTGCCTATGGCGGGATTTTTTGTTTTAAATTACTAAAAATGTTTACAGTTTACGTTTTATATTCTCCGTCATTCAATAAAATTTATGTAGGCTTCACCTCAAATTTGGAAGCAAGGGTTTTTTAAAGTTTTTTTTGAATGATAAATAAAAAAACCGATTTGAATTGAATCAAACCGGTTTTTTTTATTGAATTTTCTAATTATGATTTTAGCTTAGTATCTGTACATTTCAGCTTTGAAAGGTCCTTCAACTTTTACACCAATATAATCAGCTTGTTCGTTATCTAAAACAGTTAATTTAGCTCCAATATGTTCCAAATGTAAGTATGCTACTTTTTCATCTAAATGTTTAGGTAACACATATACTTTGTTTTCATAATTATCGCTGTGGTTCCATAACTCAATTTGAGCTAATGTTTGGTTTGTAAACGAATTACTCATTACAAAACTAGGATGACCCATTGCGCAACCTAAGTTTACTAAACGGCCTTCAGCTAAAATAATGATATCATTACCATCAACATTATACACATCAACTTGAGGTTTAATGGTATCTTTTGTTGAACCATAAGTACCATTTAACCAAGCCATGTCTATTTCATTGTCAAAATGGCCAATGTTACAAACGATAGATTTATCGCGCATTGCTCTAAAATGACGTTCACCAATAATTTTCAAATTACCTGTAGCAGTTACAAATATGTTTGCACGTGTACAAGCTTCTTCCATAGTTACTACTTCAAATCCGTCCATTGCAGCTTGTAATGCACAAATTGGATCAATTTCAGTAACTAAAACTCTAGCACCGGCTCCACGTAATGACTCTGCAGAACCTTTTCCTACATCACCATAACCAGCAACAACGGCTACTTTACCAGCCATCATAATATCAGTTGCTCTACGAATTGAATCAACTAAACTTTCTTTGCAACCATATTTGTTATCAAATTTAGATTTAGTAACTGAATCGTTTACATTGATAGCGGGAATAACTAAAGTTCCTTTTTTCATACGTTCGTATAAACGATGAACACCAGTGGTAGTTTCTTCCGATAAACCTTTGATATCTTTTGTTAACTCAGGATAACGATCAAAAACCATATTGGTTAAATCGCCTCCGTCATCTAAAATCATATTTAAACCTTTTCCGCCTTCAAAAGCAAATAAAGTTTGCTCAATACACCAATCAAATTCTTCCTCGTTTTGACCTTTCCAAGCATAAACAGGAATTCCAACCGCAGCAATTGCAGCGGCAGCATGATCTTGCGTAGAGAAAATGTTACAAGAACTCCAAGTAACTTCAGCTCCCAATGCTTTCAACGTTTCAATTAAAACTGCAGTTTGAATTGTCATGTGTAAACAGCCCGCAATTCTTGCTCCTTTTAAAGGTTGTTCAGCACCATATTCTTTTCTAATTGTCATTAAACCTGGCATTTCTGCTTCAGCTAATTTTATTTCTTTACGGCCCCATTCGGCTAAACTAATGTCCTTAACTTTGTAAGGAGATACTGATTTTACTTCTGACATTTTATTTTATTATAGATTTTTAAAAATTATTTTTTGCAAAAATAGAATAATCAAGGACTTTAAAAAATTTGATTATGATATTAATAACAAATTTTATGTAAAAAGTTTTTAAATTTTTATGACAATTAGGCTTAATGCAATTAATTGGAAACAAAATTGTAAAATTGTAAATTCAAATTAACCATAAAATCAAATAAAAATATGCCATACCCAGAAATGTTAGTAGCGCCAATGCGCCAACAATTAGTTGAAGTAGGTTTTAAATCTCTTTTAACTGCCGATGAAGTTTCAGCGGTAATGAACAATCATGAAGGAACAAAATTAATGGTTTTTAATTCAGTTTGTGGCTGCGCAGCGGGAACGGCCAGACCAGGAATTATGAAAGCTATTCAAGAATCTAGCAAATTACCCAACGAATTGTTAACAGTATTTGCAGGACAAGAAGTGGAAGCAGTAGCAAAGGCTCGCGAATTCATTGCTCCGTTTCCACCATCATCTCCAGCTATTGGATTATATAAAAATGGTGAATTAGTTCATTTTATTGAACGCCATAATATTGAAGGTAGAAGTGCTGAAATGATTGCAGCAAATTTAAAAGCTGCATTTGAAGAGTATTGTTAATTTAAAAACAATTATTTAAAAGGCTGAAAGTTTAAACTTTCAGCCTTTTTTTTTGTCATAAATTTAAATAATTAAATTTATATAGAAGCTATTCCATTAAAAAATAATGCGATTAAACGATTTTATTCAAATATTTTATTCAAAATTCTCACTGTTTTTGAAATAAAACATCTACTTTTATTTTACTTAAAATATAGAAATTCAGTAAATTGTAATATTGTGTAGTAGTGATGTTGTGGTAAATAAATTAAAAAATATTCATCGTGAAAGGAAAGAAGGGGTGCTAAAAATAGGAAGTAAATAAGTAAATTTTAAGTTTGAAATACAATAAAAATCAAAACAAATAAATAAATGAAAACAATTAGACAACTTAGTATGCTATTTTTGTTACTTTTTGTAACACAAATAGCCAAGGCACAATCATTTGACATGCCTTTAAATTTTGACAGCACTAATGTAACATACACATTAACAGACTTTGGAGGAAATACAAGTTCTGTGGTTGCAGATCCTGTAGTTTCTACCAACAAAGTTGCGAAAGTAATTAAATCAAATACAGCCGAAGTTTGGGCTGGAACCACCATGGGTGGTACAAGTGGTTTTGCAACTGCAATTGCTTTTAATTCAAGTAGAACAATAATTAGAATGCGTGTTTATTCTCCTGATAGTGGAATTGCTGTACGTTTAAAAGTAGAAGACCCAAATGATGCTGGAAAAAGTGTAGAAACAGAGGCTAGAACTACAGCATCAAATACTTGGCAAACTTTAACGTTTAACTTTATTAATAATGCATCTGGAACAGCTGCAATAAATTATACCTACACATATAAAAAGGCTTCAGTGTTTTTTAACTTTGGAGTGAGTGGTTCTAGTGCTGGTACTAAAACTTATTATTTTGATGATGTAGATTTCCCAGCGGCTACTGGTCCTGTTTTATCACAAGTAACATTACCAATTTACTTCGACTCTACAAACGTTAATTATTCAACAGCAGATTTTGGTGGAAATACTACCACAATTATTACAGATCCAAGCAACTCTTTAAATAAAGTAGCTCAAACAGTTAAATCAAATACAGCCGAATTATGGGCTGGAACAACTATGAGTACTTCTTCGGGTTTGGCGAATGCAATTCCTTTTTCATCAGGAAATACTTTTATCAGGGTAAAAGTATATTCTCCAAATAGTGGTATTCAAGTTCGTTTAAAAGCTGAAGATCCTAACGATCAAACTAAATCAGTAGAAACTGAAGCAACTACTACAACCGCAAATGCATGGGAAACACTAACATTTAATTTTGCAAACCAAGCTACTGGAACAGCAGCAATTAACTATGGATATACTTACAGAATGTTGTCTATATTTTTTAATTTTGGAGTAACAGGTGCTACAGCTGGAACAAAAACATATTTGTGGGACAATGTAGAATTTGGAAATGGAACAGTTGCTCCTCAATTAAATATGCCTGTAACTTTTGAAAGTACTACTTTGAACTATGGTTTAACTGATTTTGGGGGAAATACCAGTTCAATAGTAACAGATCCTGCTGTTTCGTCTAATAAAGCATGTAAAGTTATAAAATCAAGTACTGCTGAATTATGGGCTGGAACTACTATTGGTGGAACAACTGGATTTGGTTCAGTAATTCCATTTACTTCTACTGCAAAAACCATTAGTATGAGAGTTTATTCTCCAACAATCGGTACTCCGATTAGAATGAAAGTTGAAGACCCTAATGATGGTGGAAAAAGTGTAGAAACTGAAGCAACTACAACTGTTGCTAATGCATGGCAAACTTTAGAATTTAATTTTGCAAACCAAGTAACCGGATCAGCAGCTATTAACTTAGCATATACTTACAAAAAACTATCAGTGTTCTTTAACTTTGGAACAACTGGTGCAATTGCAGGTGAAAAAACATATTATTTTGATGATGTAACTTTTGGAACTATCACTCCACCAGTTCCTTCAAAAGTGAATATTAAATTTAGTGTAGACACCAAAAATATTACTTTGAATGCAAATGATACAATAACATTAAATGGTACATTTAACGGTTGGTGTGGAGCTTGTACTCCAATGACAAAAACTCCAGGAACAGATATTTGGTCAACAACTATAGCTTTAGATACTGCTACAGAATTTGAATTTAAATATGCTGTTGGTGCTTGGGTATCTTCAGAAAATTTGGCTTCAACTTTATCTTGTACTAAAACTACTGGTAATTTTACCAATAGATTATTCAGAACGGCTAAAGTTAATGATTCAATTCCTTTAGCTTGTTGGGAAAAATGTACTGCTTGTACTGGAACAGGTGGTTCTACAAAAACATACTTAACTTTTCAAGTTGATATGGCTAAAAACAAACCTGCAGCTACTGATACTGTTACTTTAAATGGTACATTTAACAACTGGTGTGGAGCATGTAACCCAATGACAAATAAACCAGGTACTGATATTTGGGTAACAAGTGTTTTATTAGATAAAGATTCATCGTATGATTTTAAATATACAGTTGGAAATTGGAAATCACAAGAATTATTAAAAGAAGGATTGTCTTGTACAACTACTAAATCTGGTTTTACAAATAGAACAATTACTGTTTCAAAATTAAATGATACATTACCTTTAGTATGCTGGGAAAGTTGTGTAAGTTGTTTAAATACAGCTCCAAAAGCTAAAGTTACTTTTAAAGTAAACATGAAAAATTATGTTGATGACAGCTTATCAATTAAAGGTGTAACTTTAAATGGCAGTTTCAACGGATGGTGTGGCGATTGTACTAAAATGACAGCTATAGGAAATAGCATTTATTCAGTAACTTTAACTTTAGATACTGGTGCATACGATTATAAATTCACTGTCGGAAATTGGTTAGATCAAGAACAATTTATACCAACTGATCCTTGTACTAAAACAGTAGGTAATTTCACAAATCGTTTTTTAAGTGTAACAGATACTGCTGCAGTTATTGCAGGAACATACTGTTGGAATACTTGTACAAAATGTGAAGCAATTGGATTTGCAGAACAAGCATTAAATAATGTTAAAGTTTATCCAAATCCTACCACTGAAACATTATTTATAGAAATGGGTCAATTCTTAGAAAGAGATTCAAAAGTATTAGTATATAATATGTTAGGTGAGTTAATGATTACAAAAACATCGAATCAAAATAACGGAAATGGTACTATTAATTTAGATACTCATTCGTTAAAACAAGGTATTTATTTGTTAAAAATAGAAGCGGACAATGCTGTAAAAACTATTAAGTTCCAAATAAATTAGTTTTCAAGTTTTATATTTAGTAGTAAAAAAAAGGTCAGAGAAATCTGGCCTTTTTTTTTATTTTGTCAATTAAAGCCTCAAAAGGAAATCTGTTAGATTGGTGGCATTTTCTAAGTCCATTTTTTTACGTAACCTGTATCTGCTAATTTCTACACCACGGGCCGATATATTTAATATTGAAGCTATTTCCTTAGTTGATAAATTCATGCGTAAATAAGCACACATTTTTATATCGTTTGCACTTAAATTTGGAAATTTTTCTTTTAAACTTTGCGTAAAACTGGTATGAATATTATTAAAATACAATTCAAATTTTTCCCAATCCTTATCAATTAAAGTATCTTTATCAATATTTTTTATAAGTTCACTTATTTCAGGTTTAATTTTAGAGTCATTTGTAATATGTGAGATATGTTTCAGCTTTTCTTTTATTGACAATAATTTTTCGCTTTTTTGAACAATATGCATGGTTGAAGATGCCAATTCTTTTCCCTGATGTTCCACTTCTAAAAGCAATTGTTGGTTTTTCAACTCAATTAATTCTTTTTCTTGTTTGTCTTTTTCAGATCGTAAAATTTCAGTTTGTTGTTTAAAATGACTGTCTTTTTCGGCAATAACCCTTGATGCTTTTTTACGAACTAACATTTGCGGATAAAACCCAATCAAAACCAAAATTAACATAGCAATTAACACATAACAAAATTTTGCAAATTTTGACCAGTACCAAGGTGCTTGAATGCAAAATTTTACGGTAGTTTCTTCACCTTCTAATCCCATGCATTTTGACTTTATGTGCAATGTGTAATTCCCATAAGACAATCGGCTAAACTCACGGGTAATGGCAGTTTTCCAAAGAGACCAATCTTTGTCCCAGCCTTCTAAATAGCTTGAAAATACGAGGTCTTTATAAAAATAGGAATTGGGCGAACTGTAAGTAAATTCTATTGATTTGTCATCGATCTCAAGCTTTTCATTACTAGAATTTACATACCTAAAATAAACGGAATCTGTTAATACTAATGAACTTATTCCGGTAATTAATACAGATGGTGCTTGTTGAACAAATTGATTGATTTGATTCAAATTAATATTTACAAAACCCGACTCAACTCCAATAAACAAATTCCCGTTTTCACATTCTTTTAAAAACTCAAAGCCACCCACTAAATTTTGGTCTAATTTTGGCAAAATAACCTTGTTAAAAGTATAGTCAACCCCATTATAATTTGGTTTTAAAAATCCAATTTCATTGGAACTTACAAACCAAATATTTCCATTTTTTCCGTTAAAAATTCTCTTGTAAACTTTTGAGGTATCTAAATTTGAACTAAATGTTTTAAATAATTGAAACTTATCTGTTTCATCCTTATATTGATAAATGCCTTTGACAGTACAAAAACTTAAACCAGGATCGGTATTAAATACATAATTTTCTGTTTCATTGGGTAAGCCATCTTTAACACCATAAAGTTTTACCAATTGAACATTTTGCAAATCACCACTTAATTTAATTTTATAAATTCCTTTGTAAGGATGACCAACCCAAATATTTCCATTTTCATCCTCTTCTAAAAACCTGCTCGATTCCTTAAAACGGCCAAGTTTTGTTACAAACACCAATGAATTTTTTTCCCATTTAAAAAGATTCAAACCGTTATATGTACCCATTAAATAATAACCAGCATGCTTTAATAGTGGAATTAATTTCCAACATCCACGTGAATCTAAAATCTTTTTTGCAAGCAAACCATTTACTTCAAATAAACCTTCGTGGTGGCATACAAATAGTTTTCCATTCAGCACTTGAACCCACCAAACTTGTCCATCGGTATTGGCAACTAACTGAAAAGCATCTGCTGAATTATTGCCTTTTTTTTGGGCATATACACCATTATTTGTTCCGAAGTAATAAGAATCGCCAAATTCAGTCATACTGTATCCAGTTCCTTTTAAAAGGCCATCTGGAAGTACGTAACCAAATGGATAATTAAGTCTAACTAAGTCAATTCCATTGTCTAATCCAAGCCAAATATTATTGTTTTTGTCTTTGAATAACGACAAAACATTATTGTTTTGAAGACCATCTTTTATACTTACATTATTAACTATTTTTCCATTTTGATCTAAAAAAAATATTCCTGACCTGTTGGTTGCTAAAATATAATAATTGCCATAAGTACAAGCTTTATATATTCTACTTTGATTTAGAATATTGTTATCAATTTCAGACTTTTGAATGATGTTATTTTTTATAAAATAAATGCCATTTTTATAAGTTGTTATTAATAAATCTTTTTTACCGAATGGTAAAATAGCAGAAATATCCAATTTGCTTTCTTTTAAAATTTGAATAAAATTATTTTCTTTTATTTCGTAAATACTACCTAAAACATCAGTTAGCAAAATACGTTCACCCACTTTATATAAGTTCTCTAAAAAATTTTCAGATGGTTTTATTACATCAATGTTTTTACCGTCATAAACAAAAATTTGTTTACTGGTTTGAAAATAAATTTTATTATTTAATTCTTCTATTCCCCAAACATCTTCAAATCCTTTAAACCCAATGGGCAAAAGGTTTGTAAGTGACACAAATTTAAGGTTTCCATTTTTTTCAAAATAATAATAGCCTAATTCATTTTGTCCTCCAGCGAACACTTTTTTGGTTTTATTATCATAATAAATAGACCTTAAAATGGTGTTTTGTGGAAGTGAATATTTACTGAAATGATTACCATTAAAAAGCAATAATCCATCATTATTAGCAAAAAAGATTAATCCATTATCAGCTTCGCAAACATCCCAAGTTTGAGTACCCCCATTATAGATAGATTTTGGATAGTTCTTTATCATTGGAGTAGAAGTCATGTTTTGCGCATTTATTTTTAATAAAAGCAAAAAGACATATGAAATAACTAAACTAATTTTTAAAATATTTTTGTAATTTTTATCC
>CAISTO010000408.1 GCA_903888395.1 uncultured Bacteroidota bacterium
ATTTTATCGCAGCATAACATTATTTTATTAGGCTTGCGCGGACAAGCAAAAACGAGGATTGCCAGGCTCATGATTCATTTATTAGATGAATACATTCCTGTAGTGGAAGGTTCTGAAGTAAATGACGATCCGTTGGAACCTTTAAGTCGTTATGCCATTGATTTAATAGCCGAAAAAGGTGATGAAACTCCAATTACTTGGATGCATCGCAATGAACGTTATACCGAAAAACTAGCAACGCCAGATGTAAATATTGCCGATTTAATTGGGGATGTAGATCCTATAAAAGCAGCATCACTCAAGTTACATTATAACGATGAAAGAGTCATTCATTTTGGATTGATTCCTCGCAGTCACAGGTGCATTTTTGTGATCAATGAATTGCCCGATTTACAAGCCAGGATTCAAGTTTCATTGTTCAATATTTTACAAGAAGGCGATTTGCAGATTCGTGGTTTTAAATTGCGCCTGCCATTAGATGTGCAGTTTGTGTTTACCGCCAACCCAGAAGATTATACCAACAGAGGAAGTATTGTTACTCCTTTAAAAGACAGGATTGATAGTCAAATATTGACTCATTATCCAAAAACGATTGAAATATCCAAAACCATTACTAAGCAAGAAGCAGCCATTAAGCCAGCACAAAAAGCAGCTATTTCTGTCAATGAATTGATGTATAATTTGGTAGAACAAATAGCCATGGAAGCGCGCCAAAGTGAATTGGTAGACCAAAAAAGTGGTGTTTCTGCTCGTTTAACCATTAGTGCCATGGAAAATTTATTCAGTGCTGCTGAACGCAGAATGTTGTTAAATGGCGAAAGTAAAACTCATGTTAGAATAGCTGATTTGTTTGGTGTTTTGCCAAATATTACGGGTAAAGTAGAATTAGTATATGAAGGCGAATTAGAAGGAGCCAATCATGTGGCGCAGAATTTAATTGGCAAAGCCATTAGAACATTATTTACCGAACAATTTGCAAATCCTGAAAAAGCAAAGAAGACGAAAAAACCAAATCCTTATGCCGAAATCATTAATTGGTTCAATGATGGTGACATGATCAGTATTTTATCGACTGCAAACGACAGGAATTATGAAACCGAATTGGGTAAAGTAAAAGGTTTAAAAGAAATGGTAAAAGCTACTTTAGGTAAATTAACCAAAGCCGATGAATTGTTAATGATGGAATTTGTGTTACACGGACTTTCAGAATTTAGCCAATTAAGCAAACATCAATTAAACAGTGGATTTGAATTCAAGGATTTAATGAGCAGCATGTTCGACATGAAATCGGGTAGGGCAGAAGAAGAATTATAGGTTATAGCATGATTGCCATAACCTATAATTTATAATGACTAATTAAAATATTTTGTTTCCATAGCAATGGCTTTTGGAAACAAAATATTGTTTTCTAAATGTATATGTATATGCAAATCTTGTTCAAACTCGTCAAGCTTTGCATACAATGCTTTAAAGGTATTGCAAGCCCATACTGGCGGATTGTAGTTATTACTTAATACTGCAATTTCTTTTAATAAATTTCCAACTATTTCATGTTCTTCCTCCATCATGTTTATTGGATTATTTACTGAACCAAATTGTGCTTTGTCTATTTTTATATTTTCTTTGTTTGCAGCTACCAATCTTTTTATATAAGGGAATAATAACAATTCTTCTTTTTTCATATGACTTGATAAATCATGAGCTACTAACTCAAAAAGTTCCTTAATTTTTATCACAGCAGGATGATTTTCGCCATGAACTTTTGCTACTTTAGTGGCATAAGCATCTATAAATACTAACGATTCTGTAACATATACATGGTGTGTGTTTACAATAAAATCAGTCAGAAAATCAAGTTCCCAATTATTATAATTTTGCGATTGCAATACCTTTTCATCTATATTTTTTAAGTCTTGTATAATTAAATCCATGTCTATGTTTTTATTTTCGCAAGCTTTTTGAATGGTAATTCCTCCACCACAACAAAAGTCGATTCCATATTTTTTAAAAACATGAGCTGTTTGAATATTTAAAGCTACAATGTCTGCTATTTTTTGTTCTAATAAATCTGTGTTTTCCATTTTTCTTTCTCTTTTATTTTATAATATTTCCTTTATAATTGATTTTATAGTTTCTTTATTATTTACACTCAAACCCTCTTGTTGATGTATTAATTCTCCTTTGGTATTAAACACACTGATGATGTTTGAATGTGAAAAATCCATGGGTGAAATCTGCTTATATTTTACCGATAAAACATTGGCAAACTCCTGCACATTGGTTTTTGTTCCTTGTAAAAAAGTCCAATGCGGCTCATTCATATTATTGGCAATTGCAAAAGCTTTTAATCTTTCTGGATTATCCGTTTCAGGGTCTATACTTACCAACACAAAGTTTAATTGATCCAATTTATCCGTAGGCATTTTACTTGCTATGTCTCTCATTTGGGCTATTAAACGTGGGCATGCTGCTTTGCAACTGGTGTAAATCATTACCATTACCAAAGTTTTTCCTTTTAATGCACTCAGTGAAATGGTTTCGTTGTTTTGCGTATGCCAATTTCCTTTTAAATTAAATATTGATTCACCTGAATATCTAGAATCAATAACAGTTTCAGCATTGCTATTGCTATTATTTTTACAAGCTGAAATACTTATAAAAAATAATATAATTATGATAAAATGTATTGCTTTATTTTTCATTATTAATCATTGAATCTTTTACACACCTAAAACCTAAATTTTGCAAGGAATAATTTGCTTTTAAACTTTCCCTAAATGCATAACGCATGTATGCAGCATAATTCATTAAATCGGTTTTGGTAAATTTCCCACTTCCACAAAACAACTTTTTGTTAGTACTTGAATCATTCTTTGATTCATCGATTAAAAAGATGGAACTAAAATCGCTTGTCCATTCCCAAACCAAACCATGTAAATCAAAAACGCCCCAATAGTTTTTTAAAGAATTGCCAACAGGGTTATTACTGGTATTTGGTTTTTCGTACCATGCTAATATTTGCTGATTATATTTTTCTATTTTTCTTGCGTCTGCAATGTTTTCATTTGCCATGGATACAAATTCCCATTCGTTAACAGTTGACATTCTTTTGCCTTGGCATTCGCAATAAGCTTTGGCAGCATACCACGAAACATTTGTAATAGCACTGTTTGCATTCATTTCATTGCCAATGTTGGTGTCGTTTTTCCAATGATCGAGGTAATTACCATCGGCAAATAACTTTTTGATATTCGACTTTCTCCAGCGTTTATTTGTTTTTACAAAAGCCAAATAATTAGCATTCGTAACTGGCAGTATATCCATTTGAAATGAATTAATAGTTACTAATTGTGAGTCTCTGCCATAAAGTGGAATGTATTTTCCACTTTTTATATTTGCCATCGCTGCTGTTACTCCAAATAAAGTATCAGCGTTATTTAATAATTTATTAGCATTATTGGAGGTGTTACTGTTATTGCATGAAATAACAATGAAGGTTAAACAATATAAAGGCAGTAATTTTTTTAAAATGCTTAATAACACGCAACAAAAGTATGACCATTAATATTGAATGATTATGATTGCGGTCACAGAAAAAGATAGTTTTTTGTCTTGTTTTTTTTGAAGTATGAAGTATGAATGATGAATGATGAATGATGAATGATGAATGATGAAGTGTGAATGATGAAGTATGAATTGAGCACTGAGAGTTGAGAAATGAGTGGTGGGATTTATGAATTATGAATTGAGCACTGAGAGTTGAGAAATGAGCGGTGGGATTTATGAATGATGAATTGAGCACTGAGAGTTGAGAAATGAGCGGTGGGAATGATGAATGATGAATGATGAAATATGAAAAATCTTAAAAACCCATCTCCCAGTGCTCATCTCCCAGTGCTCATCTCCATTATATATAAATATTTGTCAGTCTGAGCCTGCCGAAGACCTCATCTCTCAGCGTTCATCTCTCAGTGCTCATCTCCCATCTCCCAATCCAACATCCAACATTTATCCATTCCCTTTCAGCCAACCAGTAACGCTCATTCTTGTTTTATTGGTTACCAAAACTTCATGAAAAAGTTCATTGCTTTTGAACAAAACTGTTTTGCCTTGAGTAGGCGATATCATTTGATTATTTGGACTTTGATGTATCAATAATTCACCACCATCTTGTGTTTGCCAATCGTTGTTTAAATAACTGATGAGTGAATATTTTCTACTCGAATTATTTTTAAATTGGTCTAAGTGTTTTAAAAAGAAACTGCCAATTTCAAAGTAAGAATAATGAAATTCATAAGCTGTAATTCCAGCATAGCAACTCATGTTTAGGTATTTTATAAAATCTTCAATTTGTAGCAGAAATTCATTTTCAAAAGGATTATTATGGCTTTTATCCAACCAATAAATAGCATCGCTTCTTACAGCAGTATTGTACGAAAGCTTATCAGCATTGCCAGTTCCGGCAGCTATTAGTAAATTATTTTCGTGAAGTACAAGGAGGTTTTGTTTGAG
>CAISTO010000409.1 GCA_903888395.1 uncultured Bacteroidota bacterium
AAAATATCTTCTTTACAAGACAAGATAGAAACTATCAAAAAAGGTAAAGAAGGTAAAAGCCAAATTTTACAGAAAATTGCAGATACTGCTATTTCTGATTTACAAAAAAAGTTAAACATACTAATTAATAAACAAAATGAATCCGAAACCAAAGCCAAAGCCAAAGCCAAGGAAACCAATGTGCTAATTGAAGAACCTAAATCTGCGGTAGTAAAAGCTGCCGCAGAAGAGGTTAAGCCAAATGATTTAGAAAGTACAAAAAAGGCACTTGAAGATGTTAATAAAGCTCCTAGTGTTAAATATTGGATGCAGCCTGAATTTGGCGCAGAAACAAATAAATACCCTCAAACGGGCAAATCAAATTCATTTACTAAAACAAGTAATAATGTTTCCGATGATATTGTTGCTTATGATAAAGACGGAAATATAGTAGGTTCATTAAGTATTGCAAAAAACGGGAAAGAAAAAGGTGCATTTAAAATAGTTGTTAGAGAAGATGCTAAAAGACAGGGTTGGGGTAAAAAGATATTAGACGAAGCCGAAAATCAAGGTATTGATATTATTGGTAATGTTAAAAATAATTCATTTTCATCAAGTGGAAGAGATTTGGTAAGAAATTGGATTGAAGGCAAATTGCAACAACCGAAAGTACAAAAACCCATAGTCGCAGAAACGCCTAAATCCAAAACAACCGAAACCATTGAACTTGAAAAACAACTTGAAGAAGCACAAAGCGAAATTGCTGCATTAAGTGATAAAATAAAAACCAAGTCTTCCGAATTAGGCAAAACCTTTATGGAAGACCAAGCTAATTTATTTGGCCAACGTAAAAGCGATAAAGATAAATTGTTTAGCCAAAGAGTCAACCCGGATAATATTAAAAAAGTAATATCTAACCTTAAAAAACAACGTGATATTGCAATTTTAAAAGCAAGAAAAATCCAGGAGAAGATAGATAAAAGCAAAACCAATAAAGAATCTCAGCGTAATATATTTGAATCAAAGCCTGCAACTAACCCAAGAGCAAATAAAGGAGAAGATGTAATATGGAAAGATGTAAATGGTAGAAGAGGCCAAGGAACTGTAATAAGCGTAAGTAAAGTTGGTAATTCATTTGAGTATGAGATAAAGACTAAGCAAGGTGCAGTAACTACTAAAAAACACTCTGAAATAAAGAAAAAAGGTATTGGAGTTTTAGCCAATACTATTAAAAAATACAGCAACTTAGATGTATTAACGCCTCGAACATTGATACTAAGGTATTTTGCAACTGGTGGTAAAGTTTTGTACGGCACAAAACAACAAGATGGAGCATTAAGCCAAACAGGGTACGCCGCAGAAGATTTATTTGGATTTGTATCTAAAAATGGTAGAACGTATAGCCAACTGTACGAAAACATAATGGACGAATTGCAACTTGAAGATTTCGACCAAGGAGATTTTAATACTATGGTTTCTGAAATACTTCAAGGAGGCAAACAGAGCGTTTACGATGAAATAAAAACACATTTAGTAGGTGAGGCAAAAGATTTAGATGACCCTACCTTTTGGACATACAATGAATTATTAGAAGTTGTAGGTAATGAGAATTTTCCAAACAGAGAATGGGTAATTGAGCAAATCGGT